>NZ_JBVHEO010000001.1:1016640-1200681 GCF_055562815.1 Streptomyces sp. NPDC016677
GGCTGCGAGGCCCCTGGTCCTGGTTCCCGAGGCGCTTGGCGCGTCGCCGGGCGTGAGGTCCTTGGTCCTGGTTCCCGAGGCGCTCACGCCGGCCGGCTCCGCCCCGACGACTCCGACCCCCGGCAGGTGACGGAAGTGTCCGACGACTTCGGCAGGCAACCGACGCGCCGCCGGGTGCCCGGTCCCGCGCGGCCGGCCCGGCCCGGCGGTACGCGGCAGCCCGGCCCCGGAGCCCGCCCGGCCCGCCGCCCGGCCCCGCCCCGCGGCGCGGCCCCGCGGACCATCCGGCTCGGCAGCCCCCGCCCCCGGCTGCGCCTGGTCGGGTTCGTCCTGGCCCTGGTCCTGATCGCCTTCGTCGTACGCCTGCTCCAGGTGCAGGCCGTCGACGCCGGCACGTACACCGCCAAGGCCGAGCTGAACCGGTACGTCGTCCACACCCTGACCGCCGCGCGCGGCGGCATCACCGACCGCAACGGCGTGGCCCTGGCGACCACCGTGGACGCCTACGACATCACCGCCGACCCCACGATGTTCACCCGCGAGCAGCTCAAGGTCGACGACGGGCCCGAACAGGCGGCGGCGCTGCTCGCCCCGATCCTCGGCGAGGACGAGGAGGACCTGGCGGCCACCCTGCGCCCGGACAACGAGCAGCTGCGCTACGTCCGGCTGGCCCGCGCCCGCACCCCGCAGGAGTGGAACCAGATCCAGGACCTGAAGACCGCCCTGTCCAAGAAGGCGGAGACGGACGAGTCCACCGTCAACGTCCTCGCCGGCGTCTTCGCCGACCCCAGCAGCAAGCGGATCTACCCCAACGGTGACCTCGCCGCCGGGGTGATCGGCTGGGTCAACTCCGAGGGCGAGGGCAGCGGCGGCCTCGAACGCCAGCTCGACAAGATACTGGCCGGCGAGGACGGCGAGATCCGCTACGCCCAGTCCGGCGGCCACCAGGTCCCCACCGTCGGCCGCAACGAGACACCCGCGGTGCCCGGCAGCGACGTGGAACTGACCCTGGACCGCGACATCCAGTGGGCGGCGCAGGACGCCATCACCGAGCAGGTGCGGGAGTCCAAGGCCGACGGCGGTTACGTCATCGTCCAGGACACGCGGACCGGCGAGATCCTCGCCATGGCCAACTCACCCGGCTTCGACCCGGGCGACCTGGCCCACGCCGACCCCGACGCGCTCGGCAACGGCGCCCTCCAGGACGCCTTCGAGCCCGGCTCCACCGCCAAGGTGATGTCGATGGCCGCCGTCCTGGAGGAGGGGGCCGCCACCGCCGACACCCATGTCACCGTCCCCAACCGGCTGCACCGCGGCGACCGGCTCTTCAAGGACGACATCGACCACCCCACCTGGTACCTCACCCTCAACGGCGTGCTCGCCAAGTCCAGCAACATCGGCACCATCCTGGCCACCGGCGAACTCGGCAAGACCCAGGAGGAGGCCAACCAGGTCCTCTACTCCTACCTGCGCGAGTTCGGCCTCGGCAGCTACAGCGGCCTCGACTTCCCCGGCGAGACCAAGGGCATCCTCGCCGCCCCCGGACAGTGGTCCACCTCGCAGCAGTACACGATCCCTTTCGGCCAGGGCGTGTCCGTCAACGCGCTCCAGGCGGCCTCCGTCTACTCCACGATCGCCAACGGCGGCGTACGGATCGAACCGACGCTGGTGAAGGGGACGAAGGACGCCGAAGGCGGGTACACGCCCGCCGAGAAGCCGAAGAAGACGCGGGTGATCAGTGAGAAGACCGCGAAGACTCTGTCCCGGATGCTGGAGTCGGTCGTCGACGACGAAGAGGGCACCGGCACCAAGGCCCGCATCCCCGGCTACCGGGTGGCGGGCAAGACCGGTACGGCCAACCGAGTGGATCCGGCCACCGGCCAGTACAAGGGGTACACCTCGTCCTTCGCCGGGTTCGCGCCCGCCGACAAGCCCCGGATCACCGTCTACTGCGCCATCCAGAACGCCACTGAGGGCAGCTACTTCGGGGGTCAGATCTGCGGCCCCGTCTACAAGCAGGTCATGGAGTTCGCCCTGAAGACCCTCCAGGTCCCGCCCACCGGCACCGACCCCGCGAACCTCCCGGTCACCTTCAAACCCTGACCCGTTTCCGACGCAGTACCGAGCCACCAGGAACCACCCCGTGACAACGATCACCCCCGATCCCGGGAACCAGAACGGCCCCCGCCCCTCACTTCGCGGGCAGGCGGGTGCGCCCGGTACGCTCACCGCCGTGCCACAGCCTGATCAGTCCCAAACCACCCAGAAGGGCCACCCCGTGACCTACCCGGGACCGCCCCGGCCGGTGCGGGTCTCCGCCACACCCCTCGCGGAGCTCGTCGGCCAGCTGGGTGTCACCGCCTCCGTGGGCGACGCCGCCGTCACGGGCATCACCCACGACTCGCGCGCCGTCCGCCCCGGTGACCTGTACGCCGCCCTGCCCGGCGCCCGCGCCCACGGCGCCGACTTCGTCACCCAGGCCGCCGGTCTGGGCGCCGCCGCCGTGCTGACCGACCCGTCCGGTGCCGAGCGCGCCGCCGCCACCGGACTGCCGGTGCTGGTGGTCGAGGACCCCCGCGCGGAGATGGGCGAGCTGGCCGCGACGATCTACGGACACCCCGGCCGCGACCTGCTCCAGATCGGCATCACCGGCACCTCCGGCAAGACCACCACCGCCTACCTGGTGGAGGGCGGCCTGCGCACCGAGAAGGCCACCGGCCTGATCGGCACGGTCGAGATGCGCATCGGCGACGAGCGCATCAAGTCCGAGCGGACCACCCCCGAGGCCACCGACCTCCAGGCGCTCTTCGCGGTGATGCGCGAGCGCGGCACCGAGGCGGTCGCCATGGAGGTCTCCAGCCACGCCCTGGTGCTCGGCCGGGTAGACGGCTGCGTCTTCGACGTCGCCGTCTTCACCAACCTCAGCCCGGAGCACATGGAGTTCCACTCCGGCATGGAGGACTACTTCCAGGCCAAGGCGCAGCTCTTCACCCCGGAGCGCAGCCGGCTCGGCGTGGTCAACGCCGACGACGAGTACGGCCGCCGGCTCGCCCGCGAGGCCACGGTCCCGGTCGTCACCTACTCGGCCGAGGGACACCCCGACGCCGACTGGCGGGCCGAGGACGTGCGGGTCGGTCCGCTGGACTCGACGTTCACCGTGGTCAGTCCGAAGGGCGAGCGGTTCACCGCCCGCTCTCCGCTGGCCGGCCCGTTCAACGTGGCCAACACCCTCGCCGCGGTCGTCGCGCTCGCCGCCGCCGGTCTCGACCCCCAGGCCGCGGCCGACGGGGTCGCGGCGGTGCCGGGGGTGCCGGGCCGCCTGGAGCGGGTGGACGCCGGGCAGCCGTACCTCGCGGTGGTCGACTACGCGCACAAGACCGACGCGGTCGAGTCGGTCCTCAAGGCGCTGCGCAAGGTCACCGAGGGCAGGCTGCACGTCGTCCTCGGCTGCGGCGGCGACCGGGACACCACCAAGCGGATGCCGATGGGCGCCGCCGCCGCGCGGCACGCCGACACCGCCGTACTGACCTCCGACAACCCCCGCTCCGAGGACCCGCTCGCGATCCTCGCCACCATGCTCCAGGGCGCCGCCTCGGTGCCCGCCCACGAGCGCGGCGAGGTGCAGGTCTTCGAGGACCGGGCCGCCGCCGTCGCCGCCGCCGTCGCCCGGGCCGAGCCCGGCGACACGGTGCTGGTCGCGGGCAAGGGCCACGAGCAGGGGCAGGACATCGCCGGGGTGGTGCGTCCCTTCGACGACCGCCAGGTGCTCCGCGAAGCCATCCAGGAGCACCAGGCCCTTCAGCAGACCCAGGCCATCCAGAAGACCCAGGGATGAAATCCCGCATGATCCAGGGGATGTACTTGTGATCGCCCTCTCTCTCGCCGAGATCACAGAAGTCGTCGGCGGGCAGATGCACGACATACCGGATCCGTCGGCCGAGGTCACCGGACCGGTCGTCCGGGACTCCCGCGAGGCGGGACCCGGCAGCCTCTTCGTCGCCTTCGTCGGCGAACGCGTGGACGGCCACGACTTCGCGCCGGCGGTCGTCGAGGCGGGAGCGGTGGCCGTGCTCGGCTCCCGGCCCGTCGGCGTGCCCGCGATCGTCGTGGACGACGTCCAGGCCGCCCTCGGCGCCCTCGCCCGCCACGTCGTACGGCGGCTGGGGGCCACCCTGGTGGCGCTCACCGGCTCGGCGGGCAAGACCAGCACCAAGGACCTCATCGCGCAGGTGATCGGGCACAAGGCGCCGACGGTGTTCACGCCGGGCTCGCTCAACAACGAGATCGGGCTGCCGCTGACCGCCCTGACCGCCACCGAGGAGACCCGTTTCCTCGTCCTGGAGATGGGCGCCCGCGGTATCGGCCACATCCGGTACCTCGCCGGACTGACCCCGCCGAAGATCGGCCTGGTCCTCAACGTCGGCTCCGCGCACATTGGCGAGTTCGGCGGCCGGGAGCAGATCGCGCAGGCCAAGGGCGAACTCGTAGAGGCCCTTCCGGAAGACGGCACCGCGGTCCTCAACGCGGACGACCCCTACGTACGGGCCATGGCCGCCCGAACGAAGGCGAAGGTGATCCTTTTCGGAGAGTCCGGCGAAGCGGACGTTCGCGCCGAGAACGTGCGACTAACGGACACCGGACAGCCCGCGTTCAGGCTTCACACACCCTCCGGTGCAAGCGATGTGACGATGCGCCTGTACGGTGAGCATCACGTGTCGAACGCGCTCGCCGCGGCCGCCGTCGCCCACGAGTTGGGCATGTCCGCAGACGAGATCGCCACCGCGCTCTCCGAGGCGGGCTCCCTCTCCCGCTGGCGGATGGAGGTCACCGAGCGCCCGGACGGCGTGACGCTCGTCAACGACGCCTACAACGCGAACCCCGAGTCCATGAAGGCCGCGCTGCGCGCGCTGGTCGCAATGGGCAAAGCCGCACAGGCAAAGGGGGGGCGTACGTGGGCGGTGCTCGGCAAGATGGCCGAGCTCGGGGACGAGGCGCTCGCCGAGCACGACGCGGTCGGACGGCTCGCCGTCCGGCTCAACGTCAGCAAGCTCGTCGCGGTCGGGGGCAGGGAAGCCCAATGGCTGCAACTGGGCGCATACAACGAGGGTTCGTGGGGTGAGGAGTCGGTGCACGTGTCCGACGCACAGGCGGCGATCGACCTGTTGCGCAGCGAGTTGCGCCCGGGGGACGTCGTGCTCGTGAAGGCGTCCCGTTCGGTGGGTCTGGAGAGCGTCGCCACGGCGCTCCTTGAGACCGGCACCGAGGGTGAGGTAGCTGCCCGATGATGAAGCAGATCCTGTTCGCGGGAGTCATCGGTCTCTTCCTGACGCTGGTCGGCACCCCGTTGCTGATCAAGCTCCTCGCCCGCAAGGGCTACGGCCAGTACATCCGTGACGACGGCCCGCGCGAGCACGCCAGCAAGCGCGGTACGCCGACCATGGGCGGTATCGCCTTCATCCTGGCGACTGTCGCCGCGTACTTCCTGGCCAAGGTCATCACCAGCTATCTGGACCACGAGGCGGACGCGGCGCCGACCTTCTCGGGTCTGCTGGTGCTCGGCCTGATGGTCGGCATGGGCCTGGTCGGCTTCCTGGACGACTACATCAAGATCGTCAAGCGGCGTTCGCTGGGGCTGCGGGCCAAGGCCAAGATGGCCGGCCAGCTGATCGTCGGCATCGCCTTCGCGGTGCTCTCGCTCCAGTTCGCGGACAGCCGCGGCAACACCCCGGCCTCCACCAAGCTGTCGTTCATCACGGACTTCGGCTGGACGATCGGCCCGGTGCTGTTCGTGGTCTGGGCACTGTTCATGATCCTGGCGATGTCCAACGGCGTGAACCTCACCGACGGCCTGGACGGTCTGGCCACCGGCGCCTCCGTCCTCGTCTTCGGCGCCTACACCTTCATCGGCGTCTGGCAGTTCCAGGAGTCCTGCGCCAACGCGCAGTCCCTGACCAACCCGGGCGCCTGCTACGAGGTACGGGACCCCCTCGACCTGGCGGTGGTCGCCTCCGCGCTGATGGGCGCCTGCCTGGGCTTCCTGTGGTGGAACACCTCGCCGGCCAAGATCTTCATGGGCGACACCGGTTCGCTCGCGCTCGGCGGTGTGCTGGCGGGTCTGGCGATCTGCTCCCGCACCGAACTGCTGATGGCCATCCTCGGCGGCCTGTTCGTCCTGATCACCATGTCGGTGGTCATCCAGGTCGGCTCGTTCCGGATGACCGGCAAGCGCGTCTTCCGGATGGCGCCACTCCAGCACCACTTCGAACTCAAAGGCTGGTCCGAGGTCCTTGTCGTGGTCCGCTTCTGGATCATCCAGGGCATCTGTGTGATCGTCGGACTGGGCCTCTTCTACGCGGGATGGGCAGCGGACAAGTGACCGACTCGGTGTCCTCGGAACTTCAGGGCAAGCACGTCACCGTCGCCGGACTCGGCGTCTCCGGAGTACCGGCGGCCAAGGTCCTGCACGGCCTCGGCGCGCGCGTCACCGTCGTCAACGACGGCGCGGACGAGCGCGCGCGGGCGCAGGCGGCCGAACTGGAGGCGCTCGGCATCACCGTGCGCCTCGGCGACGGCGACTCGCTCCCCGAGGGCACCGACCTGATCGTCACCGCCCCCGGCTGGAAGCCGGCCAAGCCGCTGTTCACGGCGGCCGCGGCAGCGGGCGTCCCCGTCTGGGGCGACGTCGAACTGGCCTGGCGGCTGCGGGGCGAGAACGCCGCCCCCTGGCTCGCGGTCACCGGCACCAACGGCAAGACCACGACCGTCCAGATGCTCGCGTCGATCCTGAAGGCGGCGGGCCTGCGCACCGCCGCAGTCGGCAACATCGGCGTCTCCCTGCTGGACGCGGTCACCGGCGAGGAGGAGTACGACGTCCTCGCGGTGGAGCTGTCCAGCTACCAGCTCCACTGGGCGCCCTCGCTGCGCGCCCACTCGGCCGCCGTCCTCAACCTCGCCCCCGACCACCTCGACTGGCACGGCTCGATGGCGGCGTACGCCGCCGACAAGGGCCGCGTCTACGAGGGCAACCGGATCGCCTGCGTCTACAACGTCGCCGACCCGGCCACCGAGGCCCTGGTCCGCGAGGCCGACGTCGAGGAGGGCTGCCGGGCCGTCGGCTTCACCCTCGGCGCCCCGGCCCCCTCCCAACTCGGCGTCGTGGACGGCATCCTGGTCGACCGCGCCTTCGTGGAGAACCGGCAGAAGAACGCCCAGGAACTGGCCGAGGTCACCGACGTGAACCCGCCGGCCCCGCACAACATCGCCAACGCGCTGGCCGCCGCCGCCCTCGCCCGCGCCTACGGGGTGCCCGCGGCGGCCGTCCGCGACGGGCTGCGCGCCTTCACCCCGGACGCCCACCGCATCGCCCACGTCGCCGACGTGGACGGCGTGGCCTACGTGGACGACTCCAAGGCGACCAACACCCACGCCGCCGAGGCATCCTTGGCGGCGTACGAGTCGATCGTGTGGATCGCCGGCGGCCTCGCCAAGGGCGCCACCTTTGACGAACTGGTCACGGGCGCGGCGAAGCGGCTGCGCGGCGTGGTGCTGATCGGCGCCGACCGCGCGCTGATCCGCGAAGCTCTGGCGCGACACGCCCCCGAGGTACCGGTCGTCGACCTCGACCGGACCGACACTGGGGCGATGCTCGCGGCCGTCCAGGAGGCGCGGCGGCTCGCCCGGCCCGGCGACACGGTGCTGCTGGCCCCGGCCTGCGCTTCCATGGACATGTTCGCCAACTACAACAAGCGCGGTGCCGCGTTCGCACAGGCCGTTCGCGAACTCGGCGCCTGACCCGGCCTGCCGCGCCGGGTGACCACGGGAGGGACACGTGGGACGGTCCAGGCCGACGTACAGCGGAGGCCGCTATGCCCGGTAGTCCCGGCAGCCGTACCGGACGGCCGCCCGCACAGCGGACCGTCCAGCGGCCCGCCGCCCGGCGGACGACGCCCGACAACCCGGTGCTGCGCCTGTACACCCGGCTGCAACGGGCCTGGGACCGGCCGCTGACCGCCTATTACCTGATCGCCGGCGGCAGCGCGCTGATCACCGTGCTCGGTCTGGTGATGGTCTACTCGGCCTCCCAGATCACCGCGCTCCAGCTCTCGCTGCCGGGCTCGTACTTCTTCCGCAAACAGTTCCTGGCCGCCGCGCTCGGCGCCGGGCTGCTGCTCGCCGCCATGCGGATGCCCGTCAAGCTGCACCGGGCGCTGGCCTACCCGATCCTGGCCGGCGCGGTCTTCCTGATGGCGTTGGTGCAGGTACCGGGGATAGGGATGTCGGTCAACGGCAACCAGAACTGGATCTCCGTCGGGGGGCCCTTCCAGCTCCAGCCCAGTGAGTTCGGCAAGCTCGCCCTGGTGCTGTGGGGCGCCGACCTGCTCGCCCGCAAACAGGACAAGCGGCTGCTGACCCAGTGGAAGCACATGCTGGTGCCGCTGGTGCCGGTCGCCTTCCTCCTCCTCGGGCTGATCATGCTCGGGGGTGACATGGGCACCGCGATCATCCTGACCGCCATCGCCTTCGGGCTGCTGTGGCTGGCGGGGGCGCCCACCCGGATGTTCGCGGGCGTGCTCTCGGTCGCCGGGCTGCTCGGTGTGATCCTCATCCAGACCAACCCGAACCGGCTCGACCGCTTCGCCTGCATCGGCGCCACCGAGATGAGCCCCGAGGGGGACTGCTGGCAGGCCGTGCACGGCATCTACGCCCTCGCCTCGGGTGGACTCTTCGGTTCCGGACTGGGTGCCAGCGTGGAGAAATGGGGTCAACTCCCCGAAGCGCACACCGACTTCATCTTCGCCGTCACCGGTGAGGAACTGGGCCTGGCGGGCACGCTGTCCGTCCTCGCCCTCTTCGCGGCTCTAGGCTATGCGGGTATCCGCGTGGCCGGACGCACGGAGGACCCCTTCGTCAGGTATGCCGCGGGAGGCGTGACCACCTGGATCACGGCCCAGGCCGTGATCAACATCGGTGCTGTCCTCGGACTGCTGCCGATCGCCGGCGTCCCGCTCCCGCTGTTCTCCTACGGGGGTTCCGCCCTGCTGCCGACCATGTTCGCCATCGGGCTGCTGATCGCCTTCGCACGCGACGAGCCCGCTGCGCGGGCGGCGCTTGCGATGCGGCAACCTCGCTTTGGTAGAAAGCGGGGGACCGGGGGCACCGGGTCCAAGCGGAGGCCCCGGAGTTGGAACACGATGCGACGGCGTGCCTCGGCGGCACGCTCGTCCGGAGAGCGGTGAATTTCGGTGCATGTCGTACTCGCCGGCGGAGGAACCGCGGGCCACATCGAGCCCGCGCTCGCCCTCGCGGACGCCCTGCGCAGGCAGGACCCGACCGTGGGCATCACGGCCCTGGGCACGGAGCGCGGCCTGGAGACCCGTCTCGTACCCGAGCGCGGGTACGAACTGGCGCTGATCCCGGCCGTACCGCTGCCGCGCAAGCCCACCCCCGAGCTGATCACCGTCCCGGGCCGGCTGCGCGGCACCATCAAGGCGACCGAGCAGATCCTGGAGCGCACCAAGGCCGACGCCGTGGTCGGCTTCGGCGGCTACGTCGCCCTGCCCGGCTACCTCGCGGCCAAGCGGCTCGGCGTGCCGATCGTCGTCCACGAGGCCAACGCCCGCCCCGGCCTGGCCAACAAGATCGGCTCCCGGTACGCCCGTCAGGTCGCCGTCTCGACCCCCGACAGCAAGCTGCGCAACTCCCGTTACATCGGCATCCCGCTGCGCCGCTCGGTGGCCACCCTGGACCGGGCCGCCGCCCGCCCCGAGGCCCGCGCCCTGTTCGGGCTCGACCCCAACCTGCCGACGCTCCTCGTCTCCGGCGGCTCGCAGGGCGCCCGCCGCCTCAACGAGGTGGTCCAGCAGGTGGCGCCCTGGCTCCAGCAGGCCGGCATCCAGATCCTGCACGCGGTCGGCCCGAAGAACGAACTGCCGCAGGTGCAGCAGATGCCGGGGATGCCCCCGTACATCCCGGTAAGTTATCTGGACCGGATGGACCTCGCGTACGCCGCGGCCGACATGATGCTCTGCCGCGCGGGCGCGATGACCGTCGCCGAACTCTCCGCCGTCGGACTCCCGGCCGCCTACGTCCCGCTGCCCATCGGCAACGGCGAACAGCGGCTCAACGCCCAGCCGGTGGTCAAGGCCGGCGGCGGACTGCTGGTCGACGACGCGGAACTCACCCCCGAGTGGGTCCAGCAGAACGTGCTGCCCGTGCTCGCCGACCCGCACCGGCTGTACGAGATGTCCCGCGCCGCCGCCGAGTTCGGCCGCCGGGACGCCGACGACCTGCTCGTCGGCATGGTGTACGAGGCGATCAGCGCCGCCCGCGCACAGCGCTAGGCACATCTGACGGAGGGCAGGAAGCGTGGCCGGACCGACCACCGCCGAACGCGGGGCACGCAGGCGGGAGTCGTCCGGCCCGCCCCGTGTCCGGCGCTTCAAGCGCCCCCGTCTTCGTACGATCGTCATCCTGGCCGCCCTCCTCGTGACACTGGGCGGGGCGGCCGGCTGGCTCTTCTACGGGTCCGCCTGGCTGCGAGTGGAGAAGGTCTCGGTCTCCGGGACCCGGGTGCTGACCCCCGAGCAGGTGCGCGAGGCCGCCGACGTCCCGGTCGGGGAGCCGCTCATTTCCGTCGGCACCGAGGCCATCGAAGCGCGTTTGGCGAAGAAATTGCCCCGAATTGACGTAATCGAGGCCGGCCGTTCCTGGCCCGACGGAATCGAGCTGAAAGTGACAGAGCGCACTCCGGTTCTGTTGGTGCAAAACGGCGACAAGTATGTGGAAGTGGACGACGGCGGTGTCCGATTCGCCACGGTTTCCCGTGCGCCCAAGGGTGTTCCCCTGCTGGCATTGGCGGTGTCCCGCCAGGGTTCGGCCGCCGCGAGCCTTCGCCGTTTCGGCGAGGACCGGCTCGTCCGGGAGGCGGTCCGGGTCGCCGGCCGGGTGCCGGACCCTGTCGCGCGGGACACCCGGCTGGTCAAGGTACGTTCCTTCGACGACATCTCGCTGGAGTTGACCGGCGGGCGTACCGTCGCGTGGGGGAGTGGTGAAAAGGGCGCGGACAAGGCGCGCGCGCTCACCGCGCTGATGAAAGCCGCGCCCGGTGCGCGGCACTTCGATGTAAGTGTTCCCACCGCTCCGGCCTCGTCGGGGAGTTGACGGGTATCGGTGCAGGCCAGCACCCTGGTTGGGCAGCGCTATGGCTGATCACATAGGGTGAAAAGAAAAACGGGAGGTTCGGCGTGTTCGTTGAACGCGCGCCACTTGTCGACTTAGTGTCCTGTTCAGAAGACTCCAGGGAACAGACACACTGGTAACCCTAAACTTCAGGGTTAGGGTTCGGGTCGGCGCTACGGACCGTCCCATTCGGCATCAGTCGTCGGGTCGCGGGGCACAGTGCTCCAGCGGTTCGACGACACGTAACTCGAGGCGAGAGGCCTTCGACGTGGCAGCACCGCAGAACTACCTCGCAGTCATCAAAGTCATCGGTGTCGGCGGCGGTGGTGTCAATGCCATCAACCGGATGATCGAGGTCGGTCTCAAGGGCGTCGAGTTCATCGCCATCAACACCGACGCGCAAGCCCTGTTGATGAGCGACGCCGACGTCAAGCTGGACGTCGGCCGTGAACTCACCCGCGGACTCGGCGCCGGAGCCAACCCGGCCGTCGGCCGCAAGGCCGCCGAGGACCACCGCGAGGAGATCGAGGAGGTCCTCAAGGGGGCCGACATGGTCTTCGTGACGGCCGGTGAGGGCGGCGGCACCGGCACCGGCGGCGCGCCCGTGGTGGCGAACATCGCCCGCTCGCTGGGCGCCCTCACCATCGGCGTGGTCACCCGCCCGTTCACCTTCGAGGGACGGCGCCGGGCCAACCAGGCCGAGGACGGCATCGCCGAACTGCGCGAAGAGGTCGACACCCTCATCGTCATCCCCAACGACCGGCTGCTGTCCATCTCGGACCGCCAGGTCTCCGTCCTGGACGCCTTCAAGTCGGCGGACCAGGTCCTGCTCTCCGGTGTGCAGGGCATCACCGACCTCATCACCACGCCCGGCCTGATCAACCTGGACTTCGCCGACGTCAAGTCGGTCATGTCCGAGGCCGGTTCGGCCCTGATGGGCATCGGCTCGGCCCGCGGCGACGACCGCGCGGTGGCCGCCGCCGAGATGGCGATCTCCTCGCCGCTCCTGGAAGCCTCCATCGACGGCGCCCGCGGCGTGCTGCTCTCCATCTCCGGCGGCTCCGACCTCGGCCTGTTCGAGATCAACGAGGCCGCCCAGCTGGTCAGCGAGGCCGCCCACCCCGAGGCCAACATCATCTTCGGCGCCGTCATCGACGACGCCCTCGGCGACGAGGTCCGGGTCACGGTCATCGCGGCCGGCTTCGACGGCGGCCAGCCGCCCGCCAAGCGGGACAACGTGCTCGGCTCGTCCTCCGCCAAGCGCGAGGAACAGCCCGCCCCGCCGGTCCGGCAGCCCGAGAGCCGCCCGTCCTTCGGCTCGCTCGGCAGCGTCAAGCCGAAGGAGGAGCCGGAGCCCGTCGCGCCGGAGCCGGTCAGCGACCTCCCGCCGGTCACCCCGCCGGTCCCGCCGTCCCGGACCTACTCGGACAGCGCGGCCGAGGAGCTGGACGTGCCGGACTTCTTGAAGTGATAGGACAGCGCGACACCGTGAGCGGCGCGCACTTCGCCTTCACCGACCGGTGGGGCGGGGTGAGCGCCGTTCCGTACGAGGAGCTGAACCTCGGCGGCGCGGTCGGAGACGACCCCGACGCCGTGCGGACCAACCGGGAACGGGCGGCCGGGGCACTGGGCCTGGACGCGGGCCGGGTGGTCTGGATGAACCAGGTGCACGGGGCGGACGTCGAGGTGGTCGACGCGCCCTGGGGCGCCCGGCCGGTGCCGGACGCCGACGCGATCGTCACCGCCGAGCGGGGACTCGCCCTCGCCGTGCTCACCGCCGACTGCGTGCCCGTCCTGCTCGCCGACCCCGTCGCGGGGATCGCCGCCGCCGCCCACGCCGGCCGGCCCGGCATGATCGCCGGCGTCGTGCCCGCCGCCGTACGCGCCATGACCGGACTCGGCGCCGACCCCGCCCGGATCGTCGCCCGCACCGGGCCCTCGGTCTGCGGCCGGTGCTACGAGGTGCCCGGGACGATGCGCGCCGAGGTGGCCGCCGTCGAACCGGCGGCGCACGCCGTGACGAGCTGGGGCACGCCGGCGGTCGACGTCGCCGCCGGAGTGCACGCGCAGCTCGAACGGCTGGGAGTGCGCGACCGGGCGCAGTCGCCGGTGTGCACGCTGGAGTCGAAGGACCACTTCTCGTACCGACGCGACCGCGCCACCGGCCGGCTCGCGGGCTACGTCTGGCTGGACTGATGGGGCATGACGGAACGTAAGGACGAACTCGCCGCCAATCTGGCGAAGGTGGAGGAGTGCATCGCCGCCGCGTGCGCCGCCGCCGGCCGGGCCCGCGAGGAGGTGACCCTGATCGTGGTCACCAAGACCTATCCGGCGAGCGATGTGCGCGCCCTGGCGGAGCTGGGCGTGCGGCACGTCGCCGAGAACCGGGACCAGGACGCGGCCCCCAAGGCCGCCGCGTGCGCGGATCTGCCGCTCACCTGGCACTTCGTAGGCCAGTTGCAGACCAACAAGGTA
This sequence comes from Streptomyces sp. NPDC016677, assembly GCF_055562815.1. Classification (NCBI taxonomy): domain Bacteria; kingdom Bacillati; phylum Actinomycetota; class Actinomycetes; order Kitasatosporales; family Streptomycetaceae; genus Streptomyces; species Streptomyces sp. NPDC016677. Next base: position 1,030,294 of record NZ_JBVHEO010000001.1, read on the forward strand.
CGATCCGTGGTCGGTTACGCCGGTCTCGTGCAGTCCGTCGACCGCTCACGGCTCGTCACCGCCCTGTCCAAGGAGGCGGTACGGGCCGGGCGCGAACTCGGCTGTCTCGTCCAGGTCGCCTTCGACGCGGGAGCGGACGGGCGGGGCGAGCGGGGCGGCGTGGCACCCGACCAGATCGGAGAACTGGCCGGCCTCGTCGCCTCGTCGCCGGGGCTCCGGCTCGACGGACTGATGACGGTGGCCCCGCTGACCGGGGAGTACGCCGGGCGCCAACAGGCCGCGTTCGAGCGCCTCATGGATTTGTCGACCGACCTGCGTCGCGCCCATCCGGCTGCGAACATGGTCTCGGCAGGGATGAGTGCGGACCTCGAACAGGCCGTGGCCGCCGGAGCGACACATGTGCGCGTCGGCACTGCGGTACTCGGTGTCCGCCCCAGGCTCGGGTAACGTCGCCAAGAAGTCGGACCACAGCAGAAAATATGGTCATTACCGCCGAAAGGCGGAAACAACGACCTCGTGGATCGCGGGCATTTGGCAGTCGTCAGCCGATCCACCACAGAGCGGAGGACTCAGAGCATGGCCGGCGCGATGCGCAAGATGGCGGTCTACCTCGGCCTCGTGGAGGACGATGGGTACGACGGCCGGGGTTTCGACCCCGACGACGACTTCGAACCTGAACTCGACCCGGAGCCCGAACGAGATCACCGCAGGCATGAACCGGCGCATCAGGGGCATGGTTCACATCAGCCACAAAGGGACGAAGAGGTACGAGTCGCACAACCGCCCGCGCCTCGCGAACCGGTGGCCCGGTCTGCTTCGCTACCCGCGGAATCCGGGCGACCCGCCCGGATCGCGCCCGTGGCATCCATCACACAAGAACGCGCGAGCCTGGAAAAGAGCGCACCGGTCATCATGCCCAAGGTCGTCTCCGAACGAGAGCCCTACCGGATCACCACGCTTCACCCACGGACCTACAACGAGGCCCGTACCATCGGGGAACACTTCCGTGAGGGCACTCCGGTGATCATGAATCTCACGGAGATGGACGACACGGACGCGAAGCGACTTGTCGACTTTGCGGCTGGTCTGGTGTTTGGTCTTCACGGCAGTATCGAGCGGGTGACGCAGAAGGTGTTCCTGCTGTCTCCTGCTAACGTCGATGTCACGGCGGAGGACAAGGCCCGCATCGCAGAGGGCGGGTTCTTCAACCAGAGCTGAGACGTAACACCGGTGAGTCGGGTCAGGGGAGAGGGAAGCAAGGGTCATGAGCGTGGTCCTGGATGTCGTCTACATCGCGCTGATGTGCTTCCTCATCGTGCTGATCTTCCGGTTGGTCATGGACTACGTCTTCCAGTTCGCCCGCTCGTGGCAACCCGGCAAGGCGATGGTGGTCGTACTGGAGGCCACCTACACTGTCACCGATCCGCCGTTGAAGCTCCTGCGGCGGTTCATTCCGCCGCTGCGTCTCGGGGGCGTGGCGCTCGACCTGTCCTTCTTCGTACTGATGATCATCGTCTACATCCTGATCTCGATCGTGAGCCGGCTGTGAGCGATGAGAGAGATACGGGCTTGCCGAATGCCGACGACTACGTTGAGGTGAAGAGATGCCGTTGACCCCCGAGGACGTGCGGAACAAGCAGTTCACGACCGTCCGCCTCCGAGAAGGCTATGACGAGGACGAGGTCGATGCCTTCCTCGACGAGGTCGAAGCCGAACTGACCCGTCTGCTCCGCGAGAACGAGGACCTGCGCGCCAAGCTGGCCGCGGCCACGCGCGCGGCCGCGCAGAACCAGCAGAACATGCGCAAGCCCCCGGAGCAGCAGGATCAGCAGCAGGGCGGCCACCCCCAGCAGGGCGGGATGCCCCAGCAGGGCGGCATGCCTCAGCAGGGCGGGATGCCTCAGCAGGGCATGCGCGGTCCGGGCGCTCCGGTACCCGCCGGCATATCGGGCCCGCCGCAGCAGCAGATGGGTGGCCCCATGGGTGGTCCGCCCCAGCTGCCGAGCGGTGCCCCGCAGCTGCCCGCCGGTCCCGGCGGTCAGGGCGGCCCGCAGGGTCCCGGTCCGATGGGCCAGGGTCCGGGGCCGATGGGCCAGGGCCCGGGTCCGATGCAGGGCCAGATGGGTCCCGGTCCGATGGGCGGCCCCATGGGCGGCCCGCAGGGCCCCGGCGGCCCCGGTGGTCCCGGCATGCCCGGTCAGGGCGGCCCTGGTGGCGACAGCGCCGCGCGCGTTCTGTCGCTGGCCCAGCAGACCGCCGACCAGGCGATCGCCGAGGCCCGGTCCGAGGCCAACAAGATCGTCGGCGAGGCGCGTTCGCGTGCCGAGGGTCTGGAGCGGGACGCCCGCGCCAAGGCCGATGCCCTGGAGCGGGACGCGCAGGAGAAGCACCGCGTCGCGATGGGCTCCCTGGAGTCCGCTCGCGCCACGCTGGAGCGCAAGGTCGAGGACCTGCGCGGCTTCGAGCGCGAGTACCGCACGCGGCTGAAGTCCTACCTGGAGTCGCAGCTGCGCCAGCTGGAGACCCAGGCCGACGACTCGCTGGCCCCGCCGCGGACGCCCGCCGCCGCCTCGCTGCCGCCGTCCCCGGCGCCGTCGATGGCTCCGGCCGGTGCGAGCGCGCCGTCCTACGGCGGTAACCAGTCCATGGGCAGTGGTCCGGGCGCCTCGTCCGGCCCGTCGTACGGCGGTCAGCAGCAGATGTCGCCGGCGATGACGCAGCCGATGGCGCCGGTGCGGCCGCAGGGACCGTCGCCGATGGGGCAGGCGCCCTCGCCGATGCGCGGGTTCCTGATCGACGAGGACGACAACTGAGCAGTGCTGAACGGTAGTACGGCGTCGTAGTCGGCAGCGTTCAAGGCGGGTCCCGGGTTCTTGAGCCCGGGACCCGCCTTTTCGCGGTCCGTGCCCGGACGCGGGCGCGGACCGTACGCGAGAGGCCCGGCTCCCCGTGGGGGGAACCGGGCCTCTCGCGCGTCGGTCAGGCCTTGCGGAGACGGAACGTCAGGGACAGGCCCTCGTCCGTGAAGGCGTCCCCGTACGTGCTGTCCGCCTCGCCCTCGGCGAAGTCCGTGGCCAGGACCTCGTCGGCGATCAGGGCGGCGTGCCCGGTCAGGGCGGCGACGACCGCCGGGTCCGTGGCCGTCCAGCGCAGGGTGATGCGGTCGGCGACGTCCAGGCCGCTGTTCTTGCGGGCCTCCTGGATCAGGCGGATCGCGTCCCGGGCGAGGCCCGCGCGGCGCAGTTCCTCGGTGATCTCCAGGTCGAGGGCGACCGTGGCACCGGAGTCGGAGGCGACCGACCAGCCCTCGCGCGGGGTCTCCGTGATGATCACCTCGTCGGGAGCGAGGGTGATCGTCTCGCCGTCGACCTCCACCGAGGCCGTGCCCTCCCGCAGGGCGAGGGAGAGCGCCGCCGCGTCCGTGTTCGCCACGGCCTTGGCGACGTCCTGGACGCGCTTGCCGAACCGCTTGCCCAGGGCGCGGAAGTTGGCCTTGGCGGTGGTGTCGACCAGGCTGCCGCCGACCTCGGAGAGGGAGGCGAGGGACTCCACGTTCAGCTCTTCCGTGATCTGCGTGTGCAGTTCGGGGGAGAGCGTGTCGAAGCCCGCGGCCGCGATCAGCGCGCGCCGCAGCGGCTGGCGGGTCTTGACGCCGGACTCCGCGCGGGTGGCGCGGCCGAGTTCGACCAGGCGGCGCACCAGGACCATCTGCCGCGACAGCTCCGGGTCGATCGCCGTCAGGTCGGCCTCGGGCCAGGAGGACAGGTGTACGGACTCCGGGGCGCCCGGGGTGACCGGCACGATCATGTCCTGCCAGACCCGCTCGGTGAGGAACGGCGTCAGCGGGGCCATCAGCTTGGTGACTGTCTCGACGACCTCGTGCAGGGTGCGCAGCGCCGCCTTGTCGCCCTGCCAGAAGCGGCGGCGGGAACGGCGTACGTACCAGTTGGACAGGTCGTCGACGAACGCGGACAGCAGCTTTCCGGCGCGCTGGGTGTCGTAGCCCTCCAGGGCCTGGGTCACCTGGTCGGTGAGGGCGTGCAGTTCGGAGAGGAGCCAGCGGTCCAGGACGGGGCGGTCGGCGGGGGCCGGGTCGGCCTCGCTCGGCGCCCAGCCCGAGGTGCGGGCGTACAGGGCCTGGAAGGCGACCGTGTTCCAGTACGTGAGGAGCGTCTTGCGGACGACCTCCTGGATGGTGCCGTGGCCGACCCGGCGGGCCGCCCACGGGGAGCCGCCGGCCGCCATGAACCAGCGGACCGCGTCGGCGCCGTGCTGGTCCATCAGCGGGATCGGCTGCAGGATGTTGCCCAGGTGCTTGGACATCTTGCGGCCGTCCTCGGCGAGGATGTGGCCGAGGCAGACGACGTTCTCGTAACTCGACTTGTCGAAGACCAGGGTGCCGACGGCCATGAGGGTGTAGAACCACCCTCGTGTCTGGTCGATGGCCTCGCTGATGAACTGGGCCGGGTAGCGGGACTCGAACAGTTCCTTGTTCTTGTACGGGTAGCCCCACTGCGCGAACGGCATCGAGCCCGAGTCGTACCAGGCGTCGATGACCTCCGGCACGCGCGTGGCCGTCTTGCCGCAGCCGTCGTGGCGGCAGGCGAAGGTGACCTCGTCGATGTACGGGCGGTGGGGGTCCAGGCCCGACTGGTCGGTGCCGGTCAGCTCGGTCAGCTCGGCGCGGGAGCCGGCGACCGTGAGGTGGTCGTCCTCGCAGCGCCAGATGGGCAGCGGGGTGCCCCAGTAGCGGTTGCGGGAGAGCGCCCAGTCGATGTTGTTGTTCAGCCAGTCGCCGTACCGGCCGTTCTTGACGGTGTCCGGGAACCAGTTGGTCTTCTCGTTCTCCGCGAGGAGACGGTCCTTGATCGCCGTGGTGCGGATGTACCAGGACGGCTGGGCGTAGTAGAGCAGCGCGGTGTGGCAGCGCCAGCAGTGCGGGTAGCTGTGCTCGTAGGGGATGTGCTTGAAGAGCAGGCCGCGGGTGTCGAGGTCCTCGGTGAGCTGCTCGTCGGCCTTCTTGAAGAAGACGCCGCCGACCAGGGGGAGGCCCTCCTCGAAGGTGCCGTCGGGGCGGACCGGGTTGACGACCGGCAGGCCGTAGGAGCGGCAGACCTTGAGGTCGTCCTCACCGAAGGCGGGGGACTGGTGGACCAGACCGGTGCCGTCCTCGGTGGTGACGTAGTCGGCGTTGACGACGTAGTGGGCCGGTTCGGGGAACGCGACCAGCTCGAACGGGCGCCGGTACGTCCAGCGCTCCATCTCGGCGCCGGTGAAGGTCTGGCCGGTGGTCTCCCAGCCCTCGCCGAGGGCCTTCTCCACGAGGGGGGCGGCGACGACGAGCTTCTCGTCGCCGTTGGTGGCGACGACGTAGGTGACCTCGGGGTGGGCGGCCACGGCCGTGTTGGAGACGAGCGTCCAGGGGGTGGTCGTCCAGATCAGCAGGGCGGCCTCGCCGGCCAGCGGGCCGGAGGTGAGCGGGAAGCGGACGTAGACGGAGGGGTCGACGACCGTCTCGTAGCCCTGGGCCAGCTCGTGGTCGGACAGGCCGGTGCCGCAGCGGGGGCACCAGGGGGCGACGCGGTGGTCCTGGACCAGGAGGCCCTTGTTGAAGATCTCCTTCAGGGACCACCAGACGGACTCGACGTACTCCGGGTCCATCGTGCGGTACGCGTCGTCGAGGTCGACCCAGTAGCCCATGCGGGTCGTCAGCTCGGTGAAGGCGTCCGTGTGGCGGGTCACCGACTCGCGGCACTTGGCGTTGAACTCCGCGATGCCGTACGCCTCGATGTCCGGCTTGCCGCTGAAGCCCAGCTCCTTCTCCACCGCCAGCTCCACGGGCAGGCCGTGGCAGTCCCAGCCGGCCTTGCGGGCCACGTGGTAGCCGCGCATGGTGCGGAAGCGGGGGAAGACGTCCTTGAAGACGCGGGCCTCGATGTGGTGGGCGCCCGGCATGCCGTTGGCGGTGGGCGGGCCCTCGTAGAACACCCATTCGGGGCGGCCCGCGGACTGCTCCAGGCTTTTGGCGAAGATCTTCTGTTCGCGCCAGAAGTCGAGCACCGCGTGTTCGAGCGCGGGCAGGTCGACCTGGGCGGGTACCTGGCGGTACAGCGGCGGCGTATTCAACGCGTTTCCTCCGGCGGATGTGCTGCCTTCCGTCGGAGGGACGAGAGCGTCGTGCTCCCGCGGTACCACCCTCCTTGGCTCCCGGTGCGCCTTGTGCGCCGGTGAGCCCCCTCATTGGGGTCGCGATGCCGGGTCTACTCGCCGCGTCCGGTCCGGTACGGCTTTCTTCCGGCGGCTCCGGGGTGATCTTCGCGTCGGGCTCGCCCCCGGGCTCACACCGTCCCCGGGTCGCTCTGGGCTGCGTACGCCGCTACTCGTCCCCATCCACGCTTTTCGCTCCGCCCAGTGTACGGCGCCCGGCGGACAGCGGCCGACCGGTTTTCGGACCGGCATACCCGGCGGGGAGCTGGGCACAACGGATGCAGGCCGGTCGAGCGGGGCGGTGCGCCCCGTTGCCGCGGGACTCAAGTCGATTTATCGTCCCAGCACGATTCGCGTGCAAGATCACGGTGTGTGAAGGGGCCGCGGCATGGTGGCGAAGAAGACCGCCGTACGGCACTCGGGGTCCGGTGGACCCGCCCGTGCCCCGGCCTCCGGCACCGCTGGCTCCGCCGGTGGGGTGGGGGAGGGGGCCGGCGGGAAGAAGAGCACGAACACGCGGGGCGGAGGGAAGGCTGCTGTGGGGAAGGCCGCGGTGAAGGAGAGCGCGGCCGGGAAGGGTGCTGCGGGGAAGAGCGCGGTGAAGGAGAGCGCGGCCGGGAAGGGTGCTGCGGGGAAGAGCGCGGTGAAGAAGACCGCGGCGAAGAAGGTCGCCGCGAAAAAGACCGCGGCGGAGAAGACCGCCGTGAAGAAGGCCGTGGCGGAGAAGGTCGCCGTGAAGAAGTCCGCGGCGGAGAAGGCCGCCGTGACGAAGTCCGTGGCGGAGAAGACGGCGGTGAAGAAGACGGCAGCGAAGGAGAGCGCGGCCGAGAAGGTCGCTGCGGAGAAGTCCGTGGCGAAGAAGACCGCGGCGAAGAAAGCCTCAGGGAAGAAGGTCGCGGCAGCGCCGGGTGGCGTGGCGGGGAAGAGCACGGCCAAGAAGGCGGGCGCGGCCGAGGCCGCGGAGCAGACGGGAGCCACGACGGTGGTTGCGAAGAAGACCCCTGGCACGGCCACGGCGGCCAAGACGGCGGTACCGAAGGCGCGGGGCGGCGCGGTGGAGCCAGGCGACCTCGCGGTACGCCCCGGTGAGGACCCGTGGACCCCCGAGGAGGTCGAGGAGGCGCGCGGGGAGCTGCAGTCCGAGGAGGCCCGGCTCCGGGCCGAGCTGGACTCCTCCGAGCGGGCGCTGCAGGGCCTGATGCGGGACTCGGGGGACGGCGCGGGGCACGACGAGGCGGACACCGGCACCAAGAACATCACGCGCGAGCACGAGCTGGCGCTGGCCGCCAACGCGCGCGAGATGCTCACCCAGACCGCGCACGCCCTGGAGCGGCTGGACGCGGGCACCTACGGACTGTGCGAGAACTGCGGCCGGCCGATCGGCAAGGCCCGGATGCAGGCGTTCCCGCGGGCCACCCTGTGCGTGGAGTGCAAACAGAAGCAGGAGCGCCGCTGAGGTGTGCCGTACTCTCTTCCTCAGTCAGGTACCTAGGTCGAGGGACTCACGTGGCAGAGGCGGAGCGCATCATCGGTACGCCGGACACCCCGGACGAGGCGGGGGACGGGCAGCAGGAGGCCGCCGGCGCCGAGCGGCCCCGGGGCAAGCGCCGGATCGCCGTGCTGTTCGCGGTGGCCGTGTTCGCGTACGCGCTGGACCTGGTCAGCAAGATGATCGTGGTGGCGAAGCTGGAGCACCACGAGCCGATCGAGATCGTCGGGGACTGGCTGCGACTGGTGGCGATCCGCAACGCGGGGGCCGCCTTCGGCATCGGTGAGGCGTTCACCGTGATCTTCACGGTGATCGCGGCCACCGTGATCGTCGTGATCGCGCGGCTCGCCCGCAAGCTCTACAGCCTGCCGTGGGCCGTCGCGCTGGGCCTGCTGCTCGGCGGGGCGCTCGGCAACCTCACCGACCGGATCTTCCGTTCGCCGGGTGTCTTCGAGGGCGCGGTGGTGGACTTCATCGCGCCCAAGCACTTCGCGGTCTTCAATCTCGCCGACTCGGCGATCGTGTGCGGCGGCATCCTGATCGTGCTGCTGTCCTTCCGGGGCCTGGACCCGGACGGCACCGTCCACAAGGACTGAGCACCTGCCGGTGGGGGAGTGCCGGACCCGTCCGGCATACTCGACCGGGTGAGCACGCTTCCCGAGATCCGTACCCTGCCCGTGCCCGACGGCCTGGAGGGCGAGCGCGTCGACGCCGCCATCTCCCGGATGTTCGGCTTCTCCCGTACCAAGGCCGCCGAGCTGGCGGCGGCGGGGAAGGTGGCGGTCGACGGCTCGGTGGTCGGCAAGTCCGAGCGGGTGCGCGGCGGGGCCTGGCTGGAGGTCGAGATGCCGCAGGCGCCCGCTCCGGTCCAGGTCGTCGCCGAACCGGTCGAGGGCATGGAGATCGTCCACGACGACGAGGACGTGGTCGTCATCGTCAAGCCGGTCGGGGTGGCCGCCCACCCGTCGCCCGGCTGGACCGGGCCGACGGTCATCGGCGGGCTCGCCGCGGCCGGATACCGGATCTCCACGTCCGGCGCCGCCGAGCGGCAGGGCATCGTGCACCGCCTGGACGTGGGCACGTCCGGGCTGATGGCGGTCGCCAAGTCGGAGCGCGCCTACACCTCGCTCAAGCGCCAGTTCAAGGAGCGCACGGTCGACAAGCGCTACCACACGCTGGTGCAGGGCCACCCCGACCCGACCAGCGGCACCATCGACGCGCCCATCGGCAGGCACCCGCAGCACGACTACAAGTGGGCGGTCACGGCCGAGGGCAAGCCGTCGGTGACGCACTACGACCTGATCGAGGCGTTCCGCGCGGCCTCCCTGCTCGACGTGAAGCTGGAGACCGGCCGCACCCACCAGATCCGCGTCCACATGGCCGCCCACCGCCACCCCTGCGTCGGCGACCTGACCTACGGCGCCGACCCGACCCTCGCCAAGCGGCTGCGCCTGACCCGCCAGTGGCTGCACGCCGTCCGGCTCGGCTTCGAGCACCCCGGCACCGGCGACTGGGTGGAGTACGCCAGCGACTACCCGGACGACCTCCAGCAGGCCCTGGACCGGGTCCGGGAGGAGACCTACGCATGAGCGGCGGTACACCGGTGTACGAGGTGCGCGTCGCCGAGGACCCCGCCGACCGCGAGGCGTGCTTCGCGGTCCGCAAGGAGGTCTTCGTCGCCGAGCAGGGCGTCGACGAGGAGATCGAGTACGACGCCTACGACGCCGTCGCCACGCACGTCCTGGCGGTCCGCGAGGACGGGGTGCCGCTGGGCACCGGGCGGCTGCTGCACGGCGCGGCGGCGGCCGGGAAGACCGGCGGCGACGCGGGCGTGGGGTCGCTGGGGCGGCTCGCCGTGACCCGGGCGGCCCGGGGGCTGGGCGTCGGGGCCGCGCTGGTGCGGGCCATCGAGGACGCGGCACGCGCGCGAGGGCTCACGGCGGTGGACCTGCACGCGCAGACCCACGCCCTCGGCTTCTACGAGCGGCTCGGCTACACGGCGTACGGTCCGGAGTTCCCCGACGCGGGGATACCGCACCGCGCGATGCGACGCGCTCTGTGACCCGGGGTTCTCGACGGGGCGACGGGGAAGACGAGGTGGCAGGCTGGAAGCCTGCCGTGTGATCGCCGAGACCCCTCCGGAGCGCTGACCGTGGATCAGTTGGCCCTGCTGTTCGTGCTGTTGCTCGGGGCCCTGCTGAGCGTCCCGGTCGGCGACCGGCTCGGGCTGCCGGCGCCGGTGCTGATGACAGTGCTCGGCATCGTGCTGGCGCTGCTCGACTTCGTGCCCAACGTCGACATCCCGCCCGACCTCATCCTGCCCGCCCTGCTGCCGCCCCTGCTGTACGCCGCCGTACGGCGCACCTCCTGGCGGCAGTTCGCGGCCAACAAACGGCCCATCTTCCTGCTGGCCGTCGCCCTGGTCTTCGTCACCATGACCTGCGTGGCCGCCGTGGCCCACGCCATCGTGCCGGGCCTCGGCCTCGCCGCCGCCTTCGCGCTCGGGGCGCTGGTGGCGCCGCCCGACCCGGTCGCGGCCACGGCCGTCGCCGGGCAGCTCGGGCTGCCCCGCCGCCTGGTGTCCATCCTGGAGGGCGAGGGGCTCTTCAACGACGTCACGGCCATCGTGCTGTACAACGTCGCCATCGCCGCCGCCGTCGGCGGGACCTTCTCGCCGTGGGCGGCCGGGCTCGACCTGGTGCTGTCCGCGGTGGTCGCCGTCGCCGTCGGCCTGGCGCTCGGGTGGGCGGCCAACAAGGTCCTCGGCCTGCTGGGGGACGCGACCCTGCAGATCGGGCTGACGCTGCTGGTGCCGTACGCCTCCTACGTCCTCGCCGAGGAACTGCACGGCTCGGGGGTGCTGGCCGTGCTCACCACCGCGATGTTCCTCGCCGAGTACGCCTCCGACGCCGACGACGTGCTGACCCGGCTGGCCGGGCACACCGTCTGGGACGTCGTCGACACCCTGGTCACCGGGGTCGCCTTCGGGCTGATCGGACTGGAGCTGCACAACGCGGTGCGGACCGCGTCCGGTCACTGGGCCGAGCTGCTGGGCTGGGCCGGGGCCGTGGTGGGCGTGGTGATCCTGGTGCGGCTGCTGTGGCTGCTGCCGGCGACCTGGCTGACGAAACGGCTGCACGCCAGACGGGACCGGGACGAGGACATCCCGATGAGCCTGCGGGAGACCGTCGTCATGTGGTGGGCGGGGATGCGCGGGGTGGCCTCGGTGGCGCTGGCCCTGGCGATCCCGCTGGAGACGGACGACGGGGCGCCCTTCCCGCACCGCGAGGAGATCGTCTTCATCGCGTTCGGGGTGATCCTGGTGACGCTGCTGGTGCAGGGGCTGACCCTGCCCTGGCTGGTCGGGCGGCTGCGGGTGACGGCCGACACCGAGCAGGAGAAGGAGTTCGAGCGCGCCCTCGCCCGGCGCGCGGCCAAGGCGGCCCGGCAGCGGCTGCGCGAGATCGAGGCGGTCGAGGAACTGCCGGAGGAGCTGACCGAGCAGATGCTGCGGCGGGCCTTCGACATCGGCCTGCGGATCAGCCCGGAGATCGGCGACGAGGAGCGGCGCGAGGCGCACGAGCAGCGGGCGCGGCGGATCAAGCGACTCCGCCGCATCCAGGGCGAGATGCTGAGCGCCGCCCGGCACGAGGTGCTGGCCGCGCGCAGCGAACCCGGCGCCGATCCGGAGATCGTCGACCGGGTGCTGCGGCATCTGGACGTACGCAGCCTGCGCTGACCGCCCCTGGGGCCGCCGGGGTCAGTGCGGCTGGCCCCGGGTCGGCTGGTGCGGCAGGCGGCGCGGGGTGCCGTCGGGGGAGGACTTGCGCAGGGAGGTGCGGCGACCGGGCGGGAGGGCCGCGTCGGCCGTGTTGACGCGGGGCAGGGCGTAGGGGTGCTCGTCGGCCAGCCAGCGGATCATCTGCTCGCGCACCTCGACCCGTACCGTCCAGATGTCGTCCGCGTCCTTCGCCGTCACCAGCGCCCGCACCTCGATGGTGTTGGGGGTGGTGTCGGTGACGGTCAGGTTGTACGCGCGGCCGTCCCAGGCCGGGCACTGGCGCAGGATGTCGCGGAGCCGCTCGCGCATCGCGTCCACCGGCGCGGTGTGGTCCAGGTACCAGAAGACGGTGCCGGTCATCTGCGGGGTGCCCCGTGACCAGTTCTCGAACGGCTTGGACGTGAAGTACGACACCGGCATGGTGATCCGCCGCTCGTCCCAGGTGCGCACGGTCAGGAAGGTCAGCGTGATCTCCTCGACCGTGCCCCACTCGCCGTCCACCACCACCGTGTCGCCGATGCGCACCATGTCGCCGAACGCGATCTGGAACCCGGCGAACATGTTGCTGAGCGTGGACTGCGCGGCGATGCCGGCGACGATGCCGAGCACCCCGGCCGAGGCCAGCAGCGAGGCGCCGGCCGTGCGCATCTCCTTGAACGTCAGCAGCATCGACGACACGGCCACCACGCCGACCACCGCCGAGACCACCCGCATGATCAGCGACACCTGGGTGCGCACCCGGCGCACCCGGGCCGGGTCGCGCTGGGCGCGGGCCTGGGCGTACCTGGTGTACGACGTCTCCACGACCGCCGCGGCGATCCGCACCACCAGCCAGGCGGCCGAGCCGATCAGCACCAGCGTGAGTATGTGGCCGATCAGGCTCCGGTGCGCGGGGAAGACCCGCGCCTCGACGTACGACCCTCTCAGCAGCGCCGCGCAGAGCAGCAGCTGGTAGGGGATGCGGGCACGGCGCAGCAGCCCCCACAGGGGCGTCTCGTGATGCCGCTCGTCGGCCTTGCGCAGCAACAGGTCGGTGGCCCAGCCGATGACCAGCGTGAGCACCAGCGAGCCGCCGACCACGATCAGGGGGCGGAGTATGTTCTCCATCCCAGGAACGTAACCGGCACCGGCGGACCTGAACATGCGGCCTCCCACCGGAATGTGTGACATAGGTGACCTGAGGGGCGCCCCGGGCGGCTCCTGGCGGGAGCGCGGACCCGCGTTGTCGGACCCGGCTGGCACGATGGCCTCATGAACATCGTGCTCTTTCACTCGACCTTCGGTCTCCGGCCCGCGGTGCGCCAGGCCGCCGACCGGCTCCGCGCGGCCGGTCACCAGGTGTGGACGCCCGACCTCTTCGAGGGACGGACGTTCGACACGGTGGAGGAGGGGATGGAGCACAACGAGAGCATCGGGCGGGAGGAGCTGCTGAGGCGGGCCGTGCTGGCCGCCGCCCCGTACTCGGAGCGGGGCCTGGTGTACGCCGGGTTCTCGCTCGGCGCCTCCGTCGCGCAGACCCTCGCCCTCGGCGACCACCGGGCCCGCGGCCTGCTGCTCCTGCACGGCACCTCGGACATCGCCCCCAACGCCTCGGTGGACGACCTGCCGGTGCAGTTGCACGTCGCCGAGCCCGACCCGTTCGAGACCGACGACTGGCTCAGCGCCTGGTACCTCCAGATGGGCCGGGCCGGCGCCGACGTCGAGGTGTACCGGTACGCCGGGGCCGGCCACCTCTACACCGACCCCGGCCTGCCCGACTACGACGCCGAGGCCGCCGAGGCCACCTGGCGGACGGCGCTCGGCTTCCTCGACACGCTCGGGCAGGAGGCTCAGACCGGGTCGTAGACGCGCTCGACCCGCTGGGTGCCGCTGCGGGTGCGGTACGAGCGGGCCCAGGCGGAGGTGGCCCGCGGGTCGGTGCGGTCGGACAGCACGTAGTAGTCCATCTGCGTCCGCTCGGCGGTGACGTCCAGGACGCCGTAGCCGTGCCGGTCGGTGTCGACCCAGTGGACGTGCCGGTTGGCGGCCCGGATCAGCGGCGCGGCGAGCGCGGACACGGTGCCCTCGGGGACGCCGACGAGGTCGTCGAGGTTGTCGGAGGTCACCGAGGTGACGACGAACTCGGTGGCGGCGGAGGCGGACAGCGGGTACGTCCCGGCGTTGACCGGCACGTCGTTGGCCCAGGCCATGTGGATGTCGCCGGTCAGGAAGACGGTGTTGCGGACGGCGCCCGCGCGCAGGTGGGCCAGGAGTTCACGGCGGTCGTCGGTGTAGCCGTCCCACTGGTCGGTGTTGAGGGCCAGGCCCTCCTTCGGCAGGCCCAGCAGCTCCGCCAGCGGCCTCAGCAGCTCGGCGGAGAGCGCGCCGACCGCGAACGGCGAGATCATCACCGAGTTGCCGACCAGCCGCCAGGTGGTGTCGGACGCGGTCAGCCCGGCCTTGAGCCAGTCGAGCTGGGCGCGGCCGGTGAGCGTGCGCTCCGGGTCGTCGACGTCGCCGGTCCCGGCGGAGACCTGCTGGGAGCGGTAGGTGCGCAGGTCCAGCAGCGACAGATCGGCGAGCTTGCCGAAGCGCAGCCGGCGGTAGGTGGTGCCGGCCAGCGCCGGGCGGACCGGCATCCACTCGAAGTACGCCTGCTTGGCGGCGGCCTGCCGCGCCGCCCAACCGCCCTCGGTGGCCTCGGTGTGGTTCTCCGCGCCGCCGGACCAGGCGTCGTTGGCGATCTCGTGGTCGTCCCAGATCGCGACGACGGGCGCCGCCGCGTGCAGGGCCTGGAGGTCGGGGTCGGTCTTGTGCAGGGCGTGCCGGACGCGGTAGTCGGCGAGGGTGCGGATCTCGTGGGCGGGCGCGGCGGGGCGGACGACGGTGCCGCGGGTGCCGTACTCGCCGGTGCCGTACTCGTAGATGTAGTCGCCCAGGTGGAGCCAGGCGTCGAGGTCGCCGCGGGCCGCGAGGTGGCGGTAGGCCGAGAAGTGGCCGGCCTCCCAGTTGGAGCAGGAGACCACGCCGAACCGCAGGCCGGTGACGGCCGCGTCGGCGGCGGGCGCGGTACGGGTGCGGCCGACGGGGGAGTCGGTGCCGCCGGCGGAGAAGCGGAACCAGTAGTCGGTGGCGGGGGACAGACCCCGCACGTCGGCCTTGACGGTGTGGTCGGAGGCGGCGCGGGCGGTGACGGTGCCCTTGGCGACGACGTTCGTCAGCGCCCGGTCGGTGGCGACGGTCCAGCTCACCGGGGTGTCCGGCCCGGTCCCCGAGCCGGGTATCGCCTCGGGGGCCGGGGTCACCCGGGTCCACAGCAGGACGCCGTCGGGCAGCGGGTCGCCGGAGGCGACACCGTGCAGGAAGGCGGGGGCTGCGTCGGCGGCACCGGCGGGCAGGGCGGCGGCGAGCGGGGCGGCCAGGACGGCGCCGCCGGCCGCGGCCTTGACGACCGTACGGCGGCTGGGGGCGTTCTGGGGAGATCTGGATCGGCTGGTCACGGCCGGTCAGGCTACTGGCCGGTAAGCCGGGGGAGCGGGTGAACCGGTGAGAGTTCACCCGCTCTTCGGCGTCACGTCAGGACGTCACGTCGGGACGTCACGTCGGGACGTCACGTCGGGACGTCACGTCGGGACGTCACCTCGGGACGTCACTTCAGGGCGGCGCCGACCACCTCGGTGAACTCCGCGGCGGTCATCGGCGCGTTGCCGCTGGAGGTCTGGAGCTGCTTGCCGTCCATGACGAGGCTCGGGGTGCCGGTGACGCCGTCCTTGTTCTTGTTGAAGGCGTCGGACATGGCCAGCGCCCAGGCGTCGTAGGTGCCCTTCTTGACGGCGTTCTCGAACTTGGCGTTGTCCTTCAGCGCCGGGACGGTGTCGGCGATCTCGATCAGGTAGTCGTCGCCCTTGAACTTGTCGTCGCTCTCCTCGGGGTGCCACTTGGCCGAGTAGAGCGCCGACTTGTACTTCAGGAACGCCTCCGGGCTCACGTTCAGCGCGGCGCCCAGGGCGCTCATGGCGTTCTTGGAACCCTCGCCGTGCGAACCGACCGAGAACTCGCCGTCCTTCTCGGTGTCGCCGTCGAGGAAGGTGCCGCCGACGAACTGGACCTTGTACTTGCCGTCCTCGACGTCCTTCTCCAGGGTCGGGCCGGCCGCCTGCTCGAACGCGGCGCAGATCGGGCAGCGCGGGTCCTCGTAGACCTTCAGGGTCTTCTTGGCGCTGTCCTCGCCGATGACCACGGTGGTGCCGTTCTCGCCCGTGGTGTTGGCCGGGGCGACGATCTTCGTCTCGTCGGCGACCGTCTCCCAGTGGGTGGGCTTGTTGGACTGCACGACGGCGTAGCCGATGCCGCCGGCTATCGCCAGGACGCCGACGATGGAACAGGCCACGATGATCTGCCGCTTGGCCTTGTCGCGCTTGGCCTGGCGCTCGCGCTCCTGGCGCAGCCGCTCACGGGCCGCCATCTTCTGCTGCTGGCTGTTTCGCTTGCTCATGGTGTCGTGACTCCGTGGGGAGGCGCACACGCGGGTGCGCGGGAACGGGCTGGGGGGACTGCCGGTGCTCGGTGTCGGGTGGTCACCCGAAGGCGAGCGAGCACGGCGGTCCGCGCCGCCCCAGGGAGTGGGCGAGGACGCGGTCGCGGGCGGTGGCGGTACGGCGGACCGGGCGCACCGGGCGGCGCGGGGCCGGGACCGGGCGTACGGTGACCGCCGCGGCGGCCAGCAGCAGCGGCCGGAACGTGGTCGCGGCGGCCGCCCGCAGCAGCTGGGCCAGCGCGCTCTCGCCGTGCCGCAGCCAGGCGGCGGCGAGCAGGCCGACGCCGATGTGCGCCGCCAGCAGCAGCCAGGAGGTGCCGGGCGTGGAGTCGGCGAGCAGGGCCGCGAGCCGGTCCGTGCCGGCGCCGGTGACCTGGGTCAGCGGGTTGGTGACGTCGGCGTGGACGCCGGTGCCGTCACCGCACAGCAGGTCGAAGCCGACCGAGCGCAGCGGTCCGGCGACCGGGCCGCCCGCCGGGCCGTAGCAGACGTGCTGGCCGGTGGTGAAGACCGTGTCGGCGGCCAGCTCCAGCGGGATCAGCAGGGCGGCGATCCCGCCGTAGGAGCGCTCGCGGCCCGCCAGGGCGTACGCGACGAGGAACACACCGGCCGCGACCAGGGCCACCGTGGGCAGCGGCAGCGGGACCCCGGACAGCAGCACGTGCGACGCGGTGCTGAGGGTCACGGCGAGTGCCGTGAACAGCGCCGCGCGTACGGCTCTGAGCGGGGTTCCGGATATGTCCATGGCGTAGAGAGTGTGACACGGGCTCCGGTAAAGGAACCCTAAAGGGCGGCTGTGGGGAAAGCCCGGTACCGAGAGTTCACAGACCCGGGATCCGGCCGTTGCGGAACAGGTCGACGAAGATCTGGTGGTCGGCACGCGCGCGTGCCCCGTACGCGTGCGCGAACTCCACCAGCAGGGGCGCGAAGCCGTCCTCGTCGGCCGCGATCGCGGCGTCGATGGCCCGCTCCGTGGAGAACGGCACCAGCGACTCGCCGGACTGGTCGTCCGCCGCCGCGTGCATCGCGGCCGTGGCCCGGCCGAGGTCGGCGACCACCTCGGCGATCTCCTCGGGGTCGTCGATGTCGCTCCAGTCCAGGTCGACGGCGTACGGCGAGATCTCGGCGACCAGCTGTCCCGCGCCGTCCAGCTCGGTCCAGCCCAGCCACGGGTCGGCGTGCGCCTGGAGGGCGCGCTGGGAGATCACCGTGCGGTGGCCCTCGTGCTGGAAGTAGTCGCGGA
Organism: Streptomyces sp. NPDC016677; assembly: GCF_055562815.1. NCBI lineage: Bacteria > Bacillati > Actinomycetota > Actinomycetes > Kitasatosporales > Streptomycetaceae > Streptomyces > Streptomyces sp. NPDC016677. The sequence goes on from NZ_JBVHEO010000001.1 coordinate 1,047,530, forward strand.
TCACCGGGTCGGTGATGTGCCGGGAGACGGCCGGGGTCTGGGCCTGCTTGATGTAGATGACGACGTCGTTCTCCAGGGCGTCGCTGTTGCCCTCCAGGAGGATGTTGTACGACGGCAGCCCGGCCGAGCCGATGCCGATGCCCCGGCGGCCCACCACGTCCTTGACCCGGTAGGAGTCCGGGCGGGTCAGCGAGGACTCCGGGAGCGTCTCCAGATAGCCGTCGAAGGCGGCCAGCACCTTGTAGCGGGTGGCCGCGTCCAGCTCGACGCTGCCGCCGCCGGGCGCGAAGCGGCGCTCGAAGTCGCGGATCTCCGTCATCGAGTCCAGCAGTCCGAACCGGGTCAGCGAACGGGCGTCGCGCAGCGCGTCGAGCAGCGGCCCCTGGGCGGTGTCCAGGGTGAACGGCGGCACCTCGTCGCTCTTGGCGCCGGTGGCCAGGGCGCGGATGCGCTCGCGGTACGCGCCCGCGTACACCGTCACCAGCTCGGTGATCTGCTGGTCACCGAGCGCCTTGGCGTACCCGATCAGCGCGATCGACGCCGCGAAGCGCTTGAGGTCCCAGGTGAAGGGGCCGACGTAGGCCTCGTCGAAGTCGTTGACGTTGAAGATCAGCCGGCCGGTGGAGTCCATGTACGTGCCGAAGTTCTCCGCGTGCAGGTCGCCGTGGATCCATACGCGCGAGGTCCGCTCGTCCAGGTAGGGGCCCCGGTCGGAGCCCTCGCGGCCGGCGGTGTCCAGGTCGCGGTAGAACAGGCAGGCGGTGCCCCGGTAGAACGCGAAGGCCGAGGCCGCCATCTTCCGGAACTTCACCCGGAAGGCCGCCGGGTCGGCGGCCAGGAGGTCGCCGAAGGCGGTGTCGAAGACGGCGAGGATCTCCTCGTCGCGGTGCTCGTCGCTGAGCTGCGGGACCGACATCGCGGGGTGCCTCCTGGTGCTGACGGTGCGTACATGCGTGTGGCGACCGGAACGGATCGTCCGACCGGATCAACGTGCGGGGGCGCGCGGGAGTGCCCGCCCGACGCCTCGCCCGAAGGTACGCGGACGGGTCCCCGGAGTGTCAGTCGCGAGGCATAGACTTCGACGCTGACCCCCCGGACTGCCCGCAGCCCGTCACCCCGAGTTTGCCCAGGAGGCCGAACGTGTCCAAGCCGCCGTTCACGCACCTGCACGTCCACACCCAGTACTCCCTGCTGGACGGTGCCGCGCGGCTGAAGGACATGTTCGATGCCTGCAACAACATGGGCATGACACACGTCGCCATGTCCGACCACGGCAACCTGCACGGGGCGTACGACTTCTTCCACACGGCGCAGAAGGCCGGAGTCACCCCGATCATCGGGATCGAGGCGTACGTCGCGCCCGAGTCGCGGCGCAACAAGCGCAAGATCCAGTGGGGCCAGCCGCACCAGAAGCGGGACGATGTCTCCGGTTCCGGCGGTTACACCCACAAGACGATGTGGGCGGTGAACAAGACCGGCCTGCACAACCTCTTCAAGCTCTCCTCCGACGCCTACGCCGAGGGCTGGCTGCAGAAGTGGCCCCGGATGGACAAGGAGACGATCTCCCAGTGGTCGGAGGGGATCGTCGCCTCCACCGGCTGCCCCTCCGGCGAGGTGCAGACCCGGCTGCGGCTCGGCCAGTTCGACGAGGCGCTCAAGGCCGCCGCCGACTACCAGGACATCTTCGGCAAGGAGCGGTACTTCCTGGAGCTGATGGACCACGGCATCGACATCGAGCACCGGGTCCGTGACGGCCTCCTGGAGATCGGCAAGAAGCTCGGCATCCCCCCGCTGGTCACCAATGACTCGCACTACACCTACGCGCACGAGGCGACCGCCCACGACGCGCTGCTGTGCATCCAGACCGGCAAGAACCTCTCCGACCCCGACCGCTTCAAGTTCGACGGCACCGGCTACTACCTGAAGTCCACGGAGGAGATGTACGCCATCGACTCCTCGGACGCCTGGCAGGAGGGCTGCGCCAACACGCTCCTGGTCGCCGAGATGGTCGACACCACGGGCATGTTCGAGAAGCGCGACCTGATGCCCAGGTTCGACATCCCCGAGGGCTACACCGAGGTCACCTGGTTCCAGGAGGAGGTCCGCCGCGGCATGGCGCGCCGCTACCCGGGCGGCGTCCCCGAGGACCGGCAGAAGCAGGCCGAGTACGAGATGGACGTCATCATCCAGATGGGGTTCCCGGGCTACTTCCTCGTCGTCGCCGACTTCATCATGTGGGCGAAGAACCAGGGCATCGCGGTCGGCCCCGGCCGAGGCTCCGCGGCCGGTTCCATCGTGGCGTACGCCATGGGCATCACCGACCTCGACCCGATCCCGCACGGTCTGATCTTCGAGCGGTTCCTCAACCCCGAGCGCGTCTCCATGCCCGACGTCGACATCGACTTCGACGAGCGTCGGCGCGTCGAGGTGATCCGGTACGTGACGGAGAAGTACGGCGCCGACAAGGTCGCCATGATCGGCACGTACGGCAAGATCAAGGCGAAGAACGCCATCAAGGACTCCGCGCGCGTGCTGGGCTACCCGTACGCGATGGGCGACCGGCTCACCAAGGCGATGCCCGCCGACGTCCTCGGCAAGGGCATCGACCTCAACGGCATCACGGACCCCTCCCACCCCCGCTACAGCGAGGCCGGAGAGATCCGCTCGATGTACGAGAACGAGCCGGACGTCAAGAAGGTCATCGACACCGCCAAGGGCGTCGAGGGCCTGGTGCGGCAGATGGGCGTGCACGCGGCCGGCGTGATCATGTCCAGCGAACCCATCGTCGACCACGCCCCGATCTGGGTGCGGCACACCGACGGCGTGACCATCACCCAGTGGGACTACCCGCAGTGCGAGTCGCTCGGCCTGCTGAAGATGGACTTCCTCGGCCTGCGCAACCTCACGATCATGGACGACGCCGTCAAGATGGTGAAGTCCAACAAGGGCGTCGAGCTGGACCTGCTCTCCCTGCCGCTGGACGACCCCAAGACCTTCGAACTGCTCCAGCGCGGCGACACCCTCGGCGTCTTCCAGTTCGACGGCGGCCCCATGCGCTCGCTGCTGCGCCTGATGAAGCCCGACAACTTCGAGGACATCTCCGCCGTGTCGGCCCTGTACCGCCCGGGCCCGATGGGCATGGACTCGCACACCAACTACGCGCTGCGCAAGAACGGCCTCCAGGAGATCACCCCGATCCACAAGGAGCTGGAGGAGCCGCTCAAGGAGGTCCTGGACGTCACCTACGGCCTGATCGTGTACCAGGAGCAGGTGCAGAAGGCCGCGCAGATCATCGCCGGCTACTCGCTCGGCGAGGCCGACATCCTGCGCCGCGTGATGGGCAAGAAGAAGCCCGACGAACTGGCGAAGAACTTCGTCCTCTTCCAGGCCGGCGCCCGCAAGAACGGCTACAGCGACGAGGCGATCCAGGCGCTGTGGGACGTGCTGGTCCCCTTCGCCGGCTACGCGTTCAACAAGGCGCACTCCGCCGCGTACGGCCTGGTCTCCTACTGGACCGCCTACCTCAAGGCCAACTACCCGGCCGAGTACATGGCCGCCCTGCTCACCTCGGTCAAGGACGACAAGGACAAGTCGGCCGTCTACCTGAACGAGTGCCGGCGCATGGGCATCAAGGTGCTGCCGCCCAACGTGAACGAGTCGATGTCCAACTTCGCCGCCCAGGGCGACGACGTGATCCTCTTCGGCCTCTCCGCGGTGCGCAACGTGGGCACCAACGTCGTCGAGTCGATCATCAGGTGCCGCAAGGCGAAGGGGAAGTACGCCTCCTTCCCCGACTACCTGGACAAGGTCGAGGCGGTCGTCTGCAACAAGCGGACCACGGAGTCGCTGATCAAGGCCGGCGCCTTCGACGAGCTGGGCCACACCCGCAAGGGCCTCACCGCGCAGTACGAGCCGATGATCGACAACGTGGTCGCGGTCAAGCGCAAGGAGGCGGAGGGCCAGTTCGACCTCTTCGGCGGCATGGGGGAGGAGGCGAACGACGAGCCGGGCTTCGGCCTGGACGTGGAGTTCTCCACCGAGGAGTGGGACAAGACCTACCTCCTCGCCCAGGAGCGGGAGATGCTCGGCCTCTACGTCTCCGACCACCCGCTCTTCGGCCTGGAGCACGTGCTGTCCGACAAGGCCGACGCGGGCATCTCCCAGCTGACCGGCGGCGACTTCGGCGACGGCGCGGTCGTCACCATCGGCGGCATCATCTCCGGCCTCCAGCGGAAGATGACCAAGCAGGGCAACGCCTGGGCGATCGCCACCGTGGAGGACCTCGCCGGTTCCCTGGAGTGCATGTTCTTCCCGGCGACGTACCAGCTGGTGTCGACCCAACTCGTCGAGGACGCCGTGGTGTTCGTCAAGGGCCGCCTCGACAAGCGCGAGGACGTGCCGCGCCTGGTGGCGATGGAGCTCCAGGTCCCGGACCTGTCCAACGCGGGCACCAACGCGCCCGTGGTGCTCACCATCCCGGCGACCCGGGTCACCCCGCCGATGGTCAGCCGCCTCGGCGAGATCCTCACCCACCACCGGGGCGACAGCGAGGTCCGGATCAAGCTCCAGGGGCCGACCAGGACCACCGTGCTCCGCCTGGACCGGCACCGCGTCAAGCCCGACCCGGCGCTCTTCGGTGACCTGAAGGTGCTGCTGGGCCCGTCCTGTCTGGCGGGCTGAGCCCCCTGGTGACCTGACCGAGGGGCGCATCCGGCGGCGGATGCGCCCCTCGGTGTCTACCGGCGCTCTACGGCCGTCAGTTGTGACCGAAGCGCTTCTGCCGCTTGCCGCGCACGGCGGTGTCGGTGTGCGCCAGCGGCGGGGCGAGCTGCTCGTCCCGGGCCGCCGCGACGGGCCGGTCCGCCTGCTGCGTACGTGCGGACTTGGACTGCTTACGGTCACGGTTGTTCTTGTTCTTGGCCATGATGGTGCCTCCTGTGGGGAAAACAGTGGCCAGAGCCTCGACCAGATTCACATAGGCCGATAAAGAACGCATGTTGGACAATTACCGTCGGTGACCCGCTTCATCGGGGCGCCCGGACCGCAAACGCCACGCCGAAGATCGAGTTCCGACCGTTAACCCCCGCGCGGTCGGGCAGACTCGAAGCAAGCCCGAAGCAAACCTCCCGGAAAGAGGGTGGAAAGCGTGGACCGCTGCATCGTCCTGGTGGACGCCGGGTATCTGCTGGGGGCCGCCGCCAGTCTCCTCGCCGGGGAACCCTCGCGGTCCCGCATCACCGTCGATCACGCCGCCCTCATCCACGGGCTGCGCGAACGCGCCCAGGCCGACACCCAGCAGCCCCTGCTGCGCATCTACTGGTTCGACGGCGCCCCCGACCGCGTCCCGCAGCCCGAGCACCGCAGGCTGCGCGTGATGCCCCGGGTCACCGTCCGGCTCGGCGCGCTGACCCGCAGCGACGGCCGCTGGGCGCAGAAGGGCGTGGACGCCGCGATGCACGCCGAGCTGACCGAGCTGGCCCGCAACCGGGCCTGCTCCGACGTCGTCCTGGTCACCGGCGACGGCGACCTGCTGCCGGGCATGATGGCCGCCAAGGAGCACGGCGTCGCCGTCCACCTGTGGGCCGTGCAGGCCGCCGACGGCGACTACAACCAGTCCGAGGACCTGGTGGCCGAGGCCGACGAGCGGCGCGTCCTGGACCGCGCCTGGATCACCCAGGCCGTCCGCGCCAAGGAGCTGACCGGGGTGTGCGCGCCGCCGCCCGTGCCCCGGCCGGAGATCGCCGCGATCCTCTCCGCGCCGCTGCCCGAGTCGGCGCTCGCCGCCGCGGCCGAGCGGCCCCCCGAGGAGCGCCCGCACCCCGCCCCGCCCGGCGCCTCCCGCAACGGCGCGGGACCGGAGGACCGCGGCCCCGCCGCCAAGGGCGTCCCCACCCCCAAGGACCTGGCCGCCCTGCGCGCCCCCGGCCCCCAGCCCGCCCAGCAGCCCCCCGCCAGTGCCACCCTGCGCTGGTCCTCCGACAAGGGCTGGGTCGACCGGCCGGCCGGCGAGCCCCCCGAGGCCGCCTCCATGCCGACGCTGGCCCAGCTCACCACCGCCGAACAGCGGTGGGCCGACCGGGAGGAGGACATCACCACGGTCGGCGGCGACCCGTACGAGGTCGGACAGGTCTTCGCCCGCCGCTGGGTGGAGCGCCTCGGCGACCAGGGACACCTCCAGAAGCTGTCCGGCATGTACCCGCGCGTCCCGCACCGCATCGACGGCGAGCTGCTGCGCTACGCGGCCCGCTTCGGGCTGCTCGCCCACAAGGACGACCAGATCGACGAACAGGACCGGTACGCCATCCGGGCCGGGTTCTGGCGCGAGATCGGGGTGCGGACGGCGGTGGAACACGGTCCCGCGACCGAGTGAGAGCCCCGCCGGACCCGCCCCGGTGGGCCGACCCGGGCGAGGCCCGGGCGCGCGCACCCCGTAGTCTCGTCCCTTGTGAGTACGCGCGCGGCACAGGCACTTCGACCCGGTGGCGATGCCGTGTGCGTGGTGCGGGGGCTGACCAAGACCTATCCGGCGGTACGCGGCCGGCGCGGCACCCCGGCCGCCCCCGAGGTCAGGGCCACCGACGACGTGGCGCTGGACATCGCGCGCGGCGAGATCTTCGGGCTGCTCGGGCCGAACGGGGCCGGCAAGTCCACCCTGGTGCGGCAGTTGACCGGGCTGATGCGGCCCGACTCCGGGAGCGTGCGCCTCTACGGTCACGACATCGTCCGCCACCCCGAGCGGGCCGCGCGCATCCTCGCCTACCTCGGGCAGGAGTCCACCGCCCTGGACGAGCTGACGGTCTGGCTCGCCGCCGAGACCACCGGACGGCTGCGCGGCCTCGACGCCCGCCGGGCGCGCGCGGAGACCGGCGCCGTCCTCGACGAACTCGGCCTCGCCCCGATCGCCTCCCGCGCCCTCAAGAAGCTCTCCGGCGGCCAGCGGCGGCTGGCCTGCTTCGCCACCGCGCTGGTGGGGGAGCGGCCGCTGCTCGTCCTGGACGAGCCGACCACCGGCATGGACCCGGTGGCCCGCCGGGCCGTCTGGGCGGCCGTCGACCGGCGCCGCGCCGAGCACGGCACGACGGTGCTGCTGGTCACCCACAACGTCATCGAGGCGGAGACGGTCCTGGACCGGGTCGCGGTCCTGGACCGGGGCCGGGTGATCGCCTGCGACTCACCGGCCGGCCTGAAGGAGAAGGTGGCCGGCGAGGTCCGGGTCGACCTGGTGTGGCGCGACGCCGCGCCGCTGCACGTCCCCGAGGTGGCCGCGCTGCGCGACCGCGTCACCGAGTCGGGCCGCCGCTGGACGCTGCGGCTGGCGCCCGAGGAGGCCCGCGCGGTCGTCGCCACGGTCACCGGAGGCTCCGCGTTCGCCGCCCTGGACGACTTCACGCTGGCCACGCCCAGCCTGGAGGACGTCTACCTGGCGCTGGGCGGCGCGGCCCGGCAGGGGCTGGTGAGGGCGTGAACGCCCAGGGACTGAGCGCGCCGGCCGCCGAATCCGTACGTACCGAACAGGACGCCCGCCGGAGCGAAGAGGAGCAGCGCGACGTGAGTGTCGTACCCGCCGATGCACTGCCGGGCGGCGTCCTGGCCGCCGAGGAGCAGGCCGCGCCCGACGCGGCCGAGCTGGGGCCGCGGGCGCGGCTGTGGCCTTCCCTGGCGGCCGTCTACCGGGCGCAGCTGTCGCGGGCCCGGGTCGCGCGGATCCCGCTGCTGTTCGTGGCCACCTTCCAGTCCGTCGGCATCATGATCCTGATGCGCGGGGTGGTGGACGGCGGCGAGGAGGCACAGGCCGTGGTCGCCGGTTCGGCGGTCCTGGTCGTGGCGTTCGTCGCGCTGAACCTGCTCGCCCAGTACTTCGGCCAGCTCCGCGGCAGCGGCGGCCTCGACCACTACGCCACCCTGCCGGTGCCGCCGGCCGCGGTGGTGCTGGGCGCGGCCGGGGCGTACGCCTCCTTCACCGTGCCGGGGACCGTGGTCACGGCGGTGTTCGGCTGTGTGCTGTTCGGGCTGCCGCTCACCCACCTGTGGGTGCTGATCGCCGTGATCCCGCTGGCCGGCGCGGCGCTGGCCGGGCTGGGCGCGGCGCTGGGGCTGCTCGCGCCCCGGCCGGAGCTGGCCACGCTGCTGGGCCAGCTGGGCATGTCGGCGGCGCTGCTGCTCGGGGTGCTGCCCGCCGACCGGATGCCGGAGGCGGTGCGGTTCGCCCGGGACCTGCTGCCGTCGACGTACGGCGTGGAGGCGTTCGCGCGTACGTTCGGGAAGCGGGTCGACTGGGCCTTCGTCCTCGCCGACCTCGCGGTGTGCGGGGCGGTCGGCGTGGTGTCGCTGGCCGTCGCCACGTGGGCGTACCGTCGGGCGGCCGTCCGGTGACGCGCCGCACGGACGGGCCTGGCACGATGGCAGGGTGACCGCACCGCTGACTCCTCCTCCGCCACCCCACGAACACTCGTCCGCGTCCCACCAGGGACAGCCGGTGCCGCCGCCCGTCGGGGCGTACGCGGCCGGCGGCGCGTACGGCCGGTCCGGCGAGCAGGACGGTCCGGGACTGAAGGCCGAAGTGTGGCAGGCCGCCGTGGCCGCGGTGGCGGTGGCGGTGTCCGGGGCGCTGCTCGGCGTGCTGTGGTGGCGGCTGGCGCCGAGCGTGCCGCTCGTCGGTGACGTGGTGGACAAGAGCTGGGTGGTCTACCTCAAGGACTCCGAGGGCGAGCAGGCGGTCGGCGTCGACGGCACGTTCACGCTGCTCGCGCTGGCCTTCGGGGCGCTCAGCGCGCTGGTCGTCTTCCTGGTGCGGCGGCGCGGCGGCGTGCCGCTGGTGGTGGCGCTCGGCCTCGGCGGACTGCTGGGCGCGGTACTGGCCTGGCGGCTCGGGGTGTGGCTCGGGCCGGCGCAGGACGTGATCGCGCACGCGCGGGAGGCGGGCAAGGGAGAGACGTTCTCGGCGCCGCTGAAGCTCGGGGCCAAGGGGGCGCTGCTGGCGTGGCCGCTGGCGGGACTGCTGGTGCACCTGGGGCTGACGGCGCTGTTCGCGCCTCGGGACCCGGAGCCGTACGACGGTACGAGCGGCTGAGACGGGGTCCGTCCACCGCGCGGACCCGGGCCCGGGGAGACGCCCGGGGCCGCGCTCGCGGAACGGGGCGGTCATGGTGATGAGGTGCCGGAGGCCGCCGCCCTGGCGGGCGAGAGGGGCGGGCAGCCCTGCCGGAGCCCTCGTGCGGGACGATCGTCCGGTGTCCGGTGTCCGGTGTCCCGCGACCTGCGTTCGGCGACGGTGACCCCGGCCGGCGTGCGGGGCGGCGCGGGGGAGCCGGGGCCTCGCGGCCCCGGCGGACGGACGCCGGCTACCGGTGTGCCGCCAGGAACGGCAGGACGACGTCGGCCATCTCGTCGGGTACTTCCTCCGCGAGGTCGTGCCCGGCGTCGAAGACGTGACCGGTGACGTCGTGGGCCATGAGCCGCATCTGGGACTCGTTGCGGTCGCCGATGAACGCGGAGCCGCCGAGCGCCAGGACCGGGATGTCGAGCTTCTTCCTCGCGGCCTGCCGGTTCTGTTCCGCGTCGACGAGCATCGCCCGGTAGACGGCGAGCATCGCGCGGATGCCACCGGGCATGGAGTAGCAGCGCACGTACTCCTCGATCGCGTCGGGAGTGGCACTGTCGGGGCGGGAGCGCTCGGACTTGATCATGTAGGTGATCAGTTCGCGTTCGTGCCCGGCGATCAGCATCTCGGGCACGTCCGGCTGGAAGTAGAAGCCCAGATGCCACAGGTGCATGCCGCCGGAGACGTTCTCGGGGGTGAGCGCCGTGTGCTCCTCGAAGCCGAAGCCGGGGAAGAGCGCCTCGGCGAAGACGAGGGAGCCGACCCGGTCGCGGTGGCGGGCGGCGAGCTGATAGCCGATCACCGCGCCCCAGTCCTCGCCGAGCACGGCGTAGGTCTCGTGCCCGAGGCGGGCCATCAGCTCGGCGATGTCGTCGCTCATCGTCGCGGAGTCGTAGCCGTCCGCGGGGCGGGCGGAGTCGCCGAGACCGCGCAGGTCGGGCACGACGACGGTGTGGTGGGGCGTCAGCTTCGGGACGAGGTGGCGCCAGTGGTAGCCGGTCTTGGGCACGCCGTGCAGCAGCACCACGGCGGGGCCGGACCCGGCCGTCCGGTAGTGCAGGCTCGTGCCGTTGACGGCGGCACGGCCGGTGCTCAGGGGCGTGGTGGTGTGGTCGTACATCATGGCGGGGTGCTTCCTTCCTGTCCTGGGCGGGCGCCGTGGACGGGTCTTCGTTTTCTTTATCGATCGTTACAGATTCGAGGCAGAGGGGCCGTCCGGCCGGGGCCGGTGGCCCTCAGTCGAGAGCGGTCAGCGCGACGTCCACCAGGGGGTCGAGGGCGCGCGCGTCCGGGGTGATCTTCGAGGAGACGAGCAGTCCGTTGAGGAAGGTGACCAGGAACGCGGCGACCGTGTGCGGGTCGTGCCGTGCCGCGATCTCACCCCGTTCCATCGCTGCCCGCAGCACCTCGGCCAATGCCTCCCGGCTCGCGTCCTGCATGTCGCGCACGGTGCGCCGGGTCGCCGCGTCCCGGGGCAGCCGCTCGCAGACGGCGTTGACGGCCAGGCAGCCCCGGCCGTCGCTCCTGACGGCGACGCGGATCCGCTCCGTCAGCAGGGTGCGGATCGCCGCGCGGGCGTCCGCCTCCTCCTCCAGGCTGCGCAGGGCGGCCGCCGCGAGGGTGGTGCGGTAGTGCTCCAGCGCGGCCCGGTACAGGCCGTCCTTGTCGCCGAACGCGGCGTACAGGGACCCCTGCCCGATCCCCAGGTGCTGGGTCAGGTCGCGCACCGAGGTCGCCTCGTAGCCGCGCGTCCAGAACAGCTCCATGGCGCGGCTCACCGCCGCCTCCGTGTCGAACTCCCGGGTCCTTGCCATGCCTCCACCGTAAACTATCTGGATCGATCGCTCAAGAAAAGAGGGAGGGGTCCGGCCGGCGGCCCTGGTGCGCGTGGCTCTGCCGCGGGCGCGTCGGCCGAAGGGTCAGGCGCGGCCCACCGGCGCGAGAACCGCGCCGGTCAGCTCGGCCAGGTCTCCCGGGGACAGCTCGATCTCCAGACCCCGGCGGCCCGCCGAGACACAGATGGTGGGGTGGGCCGGCGCCGAGTCGTCCAGGACCGTGGGCAGCCGCTTGCGCTGGCCGAGGGGGGAGATGCCGCCCCGGACATAGCCCGTGGTGCGCTCCGCGAGGGCCGGGTCGGCCATCGCCGCCCGTTTGCCGCCCACCGCCGCGGCCAGCGCCTTCAGGTCCAGCTTGCCCGCGACCGGGACCACCGCGACCGTCAGCTGTCCGTCGACGTCCGCCACCAGCGTCTTGAAGACCCGCTCCGGCGAGACGCCCATCGCCTCGGCCGCCTCCTCGCCGTAGGACGGATGGGCGGGGTCGTGGTCGTAGGAGTGGACCGTGTACGTCACCCCGGCCGCCGTCAGGGCCACCGTCGCCGGCGTGCCCCCCGGCTGCTGCTTCTTCGCCTTCTTCGCCATGGCCGGCAGTTCCTCGGATGCGTCAGTTGAGACTCGTCGGGCCGCGCGTCAGGTCCGACGCGGGCAGTGACGGCAGCGTACGGATGACGGCCGTCTCGGTGCGCAGGAGTTTCAACTCGTCCCGCAGGCGGGAGGCGGTGTCCGGGGCCTGGAGCAGCCGCTGCCTGGTCGGCGTGTCCAGCATCATCGCGGCGGCCACCAGGTACGACACCACGCCCGGCTCGTCCGGCAGGTCGGCGCCGGTGGTCAGCGACCGCTCCCGCGCCCCCGCCAGCCGCTTCTGGTACTGGCGGAACGCCCGCAGCACGCCCTCCGCCAGCGCGCCCGCCTCGTCACCGGGCTCCTCGTCGAGGTGCTCCACCTCGGCCGTCAGGAACGGGCCGGAGGCGTCCACGGACAGCAGCCGCACCCGGGTCGTGCCGGTCGCCAGCACCTCGAAGGTGCCGTCGGGCCGCTCCCGGATCGTCGCGGCGTCGGCCACGCAGCCGACCTTGTGCAGTGCCTTGGCCGGATCGGGGCCGAACCCCGCGGCGGCCCCGCGCTCGGGCACCGCCGTCGGATCGGGCAGCCCCGGCAGGCTCGGCGCCACCTCGTGGCCGTCGCGGATCGCCACGACGGCGAACCGGCGCGGTTCCTCCTCGGGGGTCTTCAGCAACTCGCGCATCATGGCGCGATAGCGCTCCTCGAAGACGTTGAGCGGAAGCACCAGCCCCGGGAACAGCACCGAGTTCAGGGGGAAGAGCGGAAGCCGGACGGTGGTCACGGTCCAGAAGCCTAATGCGCGCCGGGACCGGCGTGAGAACCGCGCCCCGCGCAGACCCCCGCCGGCACCTTTCCGGCCACCACCGCGCGGACCCCGTCGCGCACCTGGAGGAACCGGCCGAGCGGGTCGTCCGCCTCCCGGTCCCAGGGAAAGGAGGTGGCGTACGGGCCGGCCAGCCGCAGTTGCTCCAGCGCCTCCGGCCAGCGCTCCAGCCGGACCAGGACGTAGACGAGCAGGTTGCGCAGCTCCGCCGGCCACGGGTCGGCGGCCGGCTGGGCCGCCGACAGCGCGAGGGCGAGATCGGCCGCCGTGTCCAGCCGGCCCCGCTCCACCGCGCCCGCGCCGCCCTCGGTCAGACACCGGAAGGCCGCCCGCAGCGGCAGCGCCCGCAGCGCCGAGCCCTCGGGGGCGTCCCGGGCGGCCGTCTCGGCGAAGTCCAGGCATTCGCGGTGGGCGCCCGGCGAGGCGGCGGCCAGGTACTCCAGGGCCGCGACATGGCAGCCGTAGTGGTGCGGGCAGCGGCGCACCGCCTCTTCCCACAGCCGCTCGAACTCGGCGTGCCCGGCGTGCCGCCCCCGCGCCGAGTCCAGCGCGACCCGCCAGGGCACCGGGTCCCGGCCGCTGTTCTCGGCGGCCTCCGTGACCATCGGGGCGATCTGCCGCAGCAGTTCCACGCGGTCAGGCGACTCCCAGCACCGGTCCACCGCGAGCCGTACGGTGACGAGTCGCCCGTCCGGGTCCTCGGGGGCGGCGGTGTGCCAGGCCCGCAGCCACTCGGGGCGGGAGCGCGCGAAGGCCGCCAGCCGGGCCGCGTACCGGTCGCGGTGCTCCCACCGCTCCCGCGCACGGGTGTCGGCCAGCAGCGCGGCGGCGGGTCCGTGCGCCCCGTGCGCCGCGGCGACCAGCGCGGGCGCCAGCCGGTCGTCGGGCACGTCGAGGAGCACCTCGTCCCCGGCCGGCGCCCAAGCCTCGGCCGAAACGCCGGCCGAGGGACCGGCCGCCGGGCGGGAAGAGGCGCCTCGCAGCCGAGTCGTGCGGCGGAGGAACGCGCGTAGACAGGCCATGGTGTCGACCATTGAAAGTCCGCGGTTCGACACGGCGCCAGAGGGTTCACCGAACCTGTGGAAAGTTGTATGGACGGTGGTAAAGGGCGGGTAAAAGGTGAAGGTTCTTCGCGTTCGCGCGGCGTTTCCCACGGCGCTTCCCGCGGCGTTCGCGCCGCATCCTCGCCGCGCTCTCGCGCAGGAACGGTTCAGCTCCGCCGCAGGGTCCGTGTCGCCCCCGCCGCGACCGTCGTGGCCAGCACCCAGCCCAGCAGGATCAGCGCCGCCGCCAGCCACTGCCAGCCGCCGGCCAGCCGCCAGTAGCTCACCTGGCCCAGGTCGACCACGGGCACCAGCAGGTCCAGCGAGAAGAGCGCCGGGTTCCACGCCGGATGCTCGCCGCCCTTGAGTGGCGCCAGATCGGCGTGCGAGAACGCCAGCGAGCCGGCCGCCCACAGCATCGCCAGCCACGTCGCCGCCCGCCCCGGGCGGTACCCGTAGCCGACGGTCCAGTCCTGGAGGTACCCCCACAGCTTGGTGCCGAGCGGCAGTCCCTCGCGGCGCCGGCGCTGCTTGGCGAGCAGCACCTCGCGGGCGTCCTCCTCCTCGCCGCCCGCCTTGAGCACGGCCGCGAGCAGCTCGTACGGCTCCGGGTTGTACTCGGCGGTCGCGGCGACCACCCAGTCCAGCCGCTGGGCCAGCGGGAACGGGCCCCGCGGCACCAGGTTCTCGTAGCTGAAGCCGCTCATGTGCAGCCGGCCCGGCCCCGGCCAGCTGTCCGCCCGGTCGATCAGGTTGACGACCCGCGCCCCCGACAGCACCACCCGGCCCAGCGTCGGCCGCTCCCCGAGGAAGCGCAGCTCGGACGCCTGTACCCGGCGCAGCGACAGCTCCTGCACCTCGGTCAGGACGAAGCGGGCCTCCTCGCAGTCGACGGCGTCGCCGAACCGCCCGTCGTCCAGCCGTATCCCGCCCTGGCACTCGAACCGCTGGATCCGCGTCCCCTCCGCCGGCGTCGTGCCCATGAAGAGCGGGTTGCCCAGGCTTCCCGGGGACAGGTACAGCGAGCGTTCCACCGTCAGCTGCGGGGCGTTCAGCGCGAACCGGGCCCGGGGGTTGCGCAGCCGGGCGCCGCGCAGGCTCAGCGAGACGCCGATCTGGGCGCTGCGCAGCCGCAGCTCGCCGTAGGACTCCAGCATGTCCGCCTGGAGATCCTGCCCGATGGACAGGCCGTCCCCGGCGATCGACCGGCCGCTGCGGTCGTGGTGCACCACCGCCTGGTTGAGCAGCAGGTCGGTGCCTATCTGGGCGTCGGTCAGCCGCACCCCGTCCGGAAACCGGCAGCGCGGCAGGTGCAGGTCGCCCTCGGTCTGCAGCCGGGCCGCCTCCAGCCGGGGCACGAGACAGTCCACCAGCCGGAGCGTGGTGAAACGCGTCTCCGGCAGCAGCACCTCCCGCTCGAACCGGCAGCGGCGCAGCTCCACGTAGGGCGCCACGGTGCCGCCCGCCAGATCCATCGTGCCGCTGATCAGCACGCCGACCAGCTTCAGCGAGGACACCCGGCCGGCCAGCGCGGGCGGCCCGTCCAGCAGCAGCCAGCACACGACGCGGGCCCGCACGGTCCGCTCCGGCCCCCAGGGCAGCTCGCCGTGCGGATCGTCGGCCGCGGCGTCACCGCTGCTCAGGTCGTACACGGAGCCGTTGCGGAACGCCTGCCACATCCCCGCCTCGGCCGCCGTCAGGTCGTCGGGCAGCTCCGCGGCGCGGAGTTCTGCCACCTCGGTCACGGTGTTTCACTTCCTCCCCTGCTGCTTGCGGGTCATCACCCTCGTACAACCGTTCATGCCCACAGAGTGAGGTCGCGAATACTCTTGGTGATGATTATCTGGAGGAATCCGGGACCGCGGTGTATCAGTGAGTGGAACGCGCGACCGGGGCCCGACGCGGGTCTGAGAGAATTGGTCGCGTGATCTCCCGAATCGATCTGCGCGGCGACGCCCTCCCCGAGGGCCCCGCCCTGCGCGACCTGCTGCCCCGAGCCGACTTCGACGTCTCGGCCGCCCTGGAGAAGGTGCGTCCGATCTGCGAGGACGTGCATCATCGGGGCGACGCGGCGCTGATCGACTTCGCCCGGCGGTTCGACGGCGTCGAGCTGGACCGGGTGAGGGTGCCCGCCGAGGCCCTCGCCCGGGCCCTCGACGAGCTGGACCCGGCCGTGCGCGCGGCCCTGGAGGAGTCCGTCCGCCGCGCCCGTCTGGTCCACCGCGCCCAGCGCCGGACCACGCACACCACCCAGGTCGTGCCCGGCGGCACGGTCACCGAGAAGTGGGTGCCGGTGGACCGCGTGGGCCTGTACGCGCCCGGCGGACGCTCGGTCTACCCGTCCTCCGTGATCATGAACGTGGTGCCCGCGCAGGAGGCCGGCGTCCCCTCGATCGCGCTCGCCTCCCCCGCCCAGGCGGAGTTCGGCGGCCTGCCCCACCCGACCATCCTCGCCGCCTGCGCCCTGCTCGGCGTCGACGAGGTCTACGCGGCCGGCGGCGCCACCGCCGTCGCGATGTTCGCGTACGGCACCGAGTCCTGCCCGCCGGCGAACATGGTCACCGGCCCCGGCAACATCTGGGTCGCCGCCGCCAAGCGCTACTTCACCGGCAGGATCGGCATCGACGCCGAGGCCGGCCCCACCGAGATCGCGGTCCTCGCCGACGCCACCGCCGACCCGGCGCACGTCGCCGCCGACCTGATCAGCCAGGCCGAGCACGACCCGCTGGCCGCGGCCGTCCTGGTCACCGACTCCGCCGGACTGGCCGACGCGGTGGAGCGGGAGCTGGAACCGCAGGTCGCCGCGACCAAGCACGTCGAGGACCGGATCGTCCCCGCGCTCAAGGGCGAGCAGTCCGCCATCGTCCTGGTCGACAGCGTCGAAGCGGGCCTCAAGGTGGTCGACGCGTACGGCGCCGAGCACCTGGAGATCCAGACCGCCGACGCCGCCGAGGTGGCCGGCCGGGTGCGCAACGCGGGCGCGGTCTTCATCGGCCCCTGGGCGCCCGTCTCGCTCGGCGACTACGCCGCCGGGTCCAACCACGTCCTGCCCACCGGCGGCTGCGCCTGCCACTCCTCCGGCCTGTCCGTGCAGTCCTTCCTGCGCGGCATCCACATCGTCGACTACACGCGCGACGCGCTGGCCGAGGTCGCCCACCACGTGGTGACCCTGGCCGAGGCGGAGGACCTGCCCGCGCACGGCGCGGCGGTCAAGGCGAGGTTCGACTGGAAGGTTCCCGAGGGCAAGTGAGCACCACCCGCATCGACGATCTCCCCGTACGGGACGAACTGCGCGGCAAGTCCCCCTACGGCGCGCCCCAGCTCGACGTCCCCGTACGGCTGAACACCAACGAGAACCCGTACCCGCTCCCCGAGGAGCTGGTCGACCGCATCACCGAGCGGGTCCGCGAGGCCGCCCGCCACCTCAACCGCTACCCCGACCGGGACGCGGTCGAGCTGCGCACCAGGCTCGCCGCGTACCTCACCGAGACGTCCGGGCACCGCGTCGGCGTCGAGAACGTGTGGGCGGCCAACGGCTCCAACGAGGTCATCCAGCAGCTCCTGCAGACCTTCGGCGGGCCCGGCCGCACCGCCATCGGCTTCGAGCCGTCGTACTCGATGCACGGCCTGATCGCCCGCGGCACCGGCACCGGCTGGATCTCCGGCCCCCGGGGCGACGACTTCACCATCGACCTCCCGGCGGCCGAGAAGGCCATCGCCGAGCACCGCCCCGATGTCGTCTTCATCACCACCCCCAACAACCCCACCGGCACCGCCGTCCCGCCCCAGACCGTGCGCGCCCTGTACGACGCGGCGCAGGCGGCGGGGCCGTCCATGGTGGTCCTGGACGAGGCGTACATCGAGTTCAGCCACGGCGACTCGCTGCTGGAACTGCTCGACGGCCGCCCGCACCTCGTGGTCTCCCGCACCATGTCCAAGGCGTTCGGCGCCGCCGGACTGCGCCTGGGCTACCTCGCCGCCGACCCGGCCGTCGTCGACGCCGTCCAGCTCGTCCGGCTGCCGTACCACCTCTCCGCCGTCACCCAGGCGACCGCGCTGGCCGCCCTGGAGCACACCGGCACGCTGCTGAAGTACGTCGAGCAGCTCAAGACCGAACGGGACCGGCTGGTTTCCGAACTGCTCGCCCTCGGCTACGAAGTGACCGAGTCGGACGCGAACTTCGTCCAGTTCGGACGGTTCGACGACGCCCACGCGGTCTGGCAGCAGATCCTCGACCGGGGCGTCCTGGTCCGGGACAACGGCGTACCGGGATGGCTGCGGGTCACCGCCGGCACCCCGGCCGAGAACGACGCGTTCCTCGACGCGGTACGTGAACTCAAGAAGGAGCAGACGGCATGAGCCGCGTAGGACGCGTGGAGCGCGTGACCAAGGAGACCTCGGTCCTCGTCGAGATCGACCTCGACGGCACCGGCAAGACCGACATCGCCACCGGCGTCGGCTTCTACGACCACATGCTCGACCAGCTCGGCCGGCACGGTCTGTTCGACCTCACCGTGAAGACCGAGGGCGACCTGCACATCGACTCCCACCACACCATCGAGGACACCGCCCTCGCGCTGGGCGCCGCCTTCAAGCAGGCCCTCGGCGACAAGGTGGGCATCTACCGCTTCGGCAACTGCACGGTCCCCCTCGACGAGTCCCTCGCCCAGGTCACCGTCGACCTCTCCGGCCGCCCGTACCTCGTGCACACCGAGCCCGAGACCATGGCGCCGATGATCGGCGAGTACGACGTCACCATGACCCGGCACATCCTGGAGTCCTTCGTCGCCCAGGCCCAGGTCGCCCTGCACGTCCACGTGCCCTACGGGCGCAACGCCCACCACATCGTGGAGTGCCAGTTCAAGGCGCTGGCCCGCGCGCTCAGGTACGCCTCCGAGCGCGACCCGCGCGCCGCCGGCATCCTGCCCTCCACGAAGGGCGCGCTGTGAACGGCACCTCGACCGTACTGATCGTCGTCGGCCTCTTCCTGGTCGGCGGGATCATCTCGTTCGCCAAGCAGGAGATGCCCAAGGGCCTGATCGTGCTGCTCTCCCTCGGCGCCGCGATGTGCCTGCTGGCGGGCATCCTGAGGCTGGAGGTGTGGAATTGAGCACGCCCACGAAGAAGGTCGTGGTCTTCGACTACGGCTTCGGCAACGTGCGCTCCGCCGAGCGCGCCCTCGCCCGCGCCGGCGCCGACGTCGAGATCACCCGTGACTTCGACACGGCGATGAACGCCGACGGCCTGCTCGTCCCCGGCGTCGGCGCCTTCGCCGCCTGCATGAAGGGGCTCAAGGAGGCGCGCGGCGACTGGATCGTCGACCGGCGCCTGGCCGGCGGACGCCCGGTGATGGGCATCTGCGTCGGCATGCAGATCCTCTTCGCCCGCGGCATCGAGCACGGCGTCGAGGCCGAGGGACTGGACGAGTGGCCCGGCACGGTCGGACCGCTCCAGGCCGACGTCGTCCCCCACATGGGCTGGAACACCGTCGAGCCCCCCGAGGACTCCCAGCTCTTCGCCGGCCTCGACGCGGACGCCCGCTTCTACTTCGTGCACTCCTACGCCGTCCACGACTGGTCGCTGGAGACGCACAACCCCGCGATGACCGCCCCCAGGGTCACCTGGTCCACCCACGGCAAGCCCTTCGTGGCCGCCGTGGAGAACGGCGCCCTGTGGGCCACCCAGTTCCACCCCGAGAAGTCCGGCGACGCCGGTGCCCAGCTCCTCACCAACTGGATCGGAACCCTGTAGCGACATGGCCAAGCTCGAACTCCTCCCCGCCGTCGACGTCCGCGACGGCCAGGCCGTCCGCCTCGTGCACGGCGAGTCCGGCACCGAGACGTCCTACGGCTCCCCCCTGGAGGCCGCCCTCGCCTGGCAGCGCTCCGGCGCCGAGTGGCTGCACCTGGTCGACCTGGACGCCGCCTTCGGCACCGGCGACAACCGGGAACTGATCGCCGAGGTCGCCAAGGCGATGGACATCAAGGTGGAACTGTCCGGCGGCATCCGCGACGACGACACCCTCGCCGCCGCCCTCGCCACCGGCTGCACCCGCGTCAACCTGGGCACGGCCGCCCTGGAGACCCCCGAGTGGGTCGCCAAGGTCATCGCCGAGCACGGCGACAAGATCGCCGTCGGCCTCGACGTACGCGGCACCACGCTGCGCGGCCGGGGCTGGACCCGGGACGGCGGCGACCTCTACGAGACGCTGGCCCGCCTCGACCAGGAGGGCTGCGCCCGCTACGTCGTCACCGACATCGCCAAGGACGGCACCCTCCAGGGCCCCAACCTGGAACTGCTGAAGAACGTCTGCGCGGCCACCGACCGCCCGGTCGTCGCCTCCGGCGGCGTCTCCTCCCTGGACGACCTGCGCGCGCTGGCCGGACTGGTCCCGCTCGGTGTCGAGGGCGCCATCGTCGGGAAGGCCCTGTACGCGAAGGCGTTCACCCTGGAAGAAGCCTTGGAGGCTGTGTCGCGATGACATCCGAAGCCGTGCGGCGTGTGCAGAGCGGAAGTCCCTGGGAAGAGTCCTTCGGTTTCGCACGCGCCGTCGCGGCGGGCGACCGGGTCGTCGTGGCGGGCACGACGGCCTTCAAGGGCGATGTGCTGTACGGCGAGGGCGACCCGTACGAGCAGGCCAAGGTCGCCTTCGCCACCGCGCTGGAGGCGGTCGGCGAGTTCGGGCTCGGCGTCGAGTCCGTGATCCGCACCCGCGTGCACCTGGCGCATTCCCGGGACGTCGACGCGGTGGGGCGGGCCCACAAGGAACTGTTCGACGCCGTACGCCCGGTCACGACCCTGCTGGTCGTGCAGGGCTTCATCGACTCCCGGGTCCTGGTGTCGGTGGAAGTGGAAGCATTCAGAGGACTCAGAGGACAGTGAGCACTGCTGAGAGGAGCCGTGGGTTCATGACCCTGGCGGTCCGAGTCATCCCCTGCCTGGACGTGGACGGCGGCCGGGTCGTCAAGGGCGTCAACTTCCAGAACCTGCGCGACGCGGGCGACCCCGTCGAGATGGCCAAGGTGTACGACGCCGAGGGCGCCGACGAGCTGACGTTCCTGGACATCACCGCCTCCTCGGGCAACCGGGAGACCACCTACGACGTGGTGCGCCGCACCGCCGAGCAGGTCTTCATCCCGCTCACCGTCGGCGGCGGCGTGCGCACCGCCGAGGACGTCGACAAACTGCTGCGGGCGGGCGCCGACAAGGTCGGCGTCAACACCGCGGCGATCGCCCGTCCCGACCTGATCCGCGAGATCGCCGAGCGGTTCGGCCGGCAGGTGCTGGTGCTCTCCGTGGACGCCCGCCGCACCGCGGCGGGCACCTTCGAGGTCACCACCCACGGCGGCCGCAAGGGCACCGGCATCGACGCCGTCGAGTGGGCGCACCGCGCCGCCGAACTGGGCGCCGGCGAGATCCTGCTGAACAGCATGGACGCGGACGGCACCAAGGACGGCTACGACCTGGAGATGATCACGGCCGTGCGCAAGCACGTCACCGTCCCGGTCATCGCCTCCGGCGGCGCCGGCAAGCTCACCGACTTCCCGCCGGCCGTCGCCGCGGGCGCCGACGCGGTGCTGGCCGCGTCCGTGTTCCACTTCGGCGACCTGCGGATCGGCGAGGTGAAGGCGACGCTGCGGGGGGCGGGGCACGCGGTGCGCTGACGCTGCGCCGGGCTGAGCCGCGCGTCGCGGCCGCCCCGCGCCCCCGAGGGGCGCGGGGAACCGCGCGCGGTCAGGTCAGAGACCGAGCTGTTTCGTCTCGTGCACCTTGGTGACCGCCTCCTTGTCCCCCTCCAGCTCCACCGCCGCCGCGCTCTGCCGCCCGAAGGCGAACAGCAGCAGCTCGGAGGGCTCGCCGGTCACCGTCACCACCGGCGCGCCGCGGTGGGCGACCGCCGTCTGCCCGTCCGGGCGGCGCAGCACCAGCCCCGTCGGCACACCACGGCCCAGCAGCCGGGCCGTGCGCTCCAGACGGGACCACAGGGCGTCCTGGAAGACCGGGTCCAGCTCCCGCGGCGTCCAGTCCGGCTGGGCACGGCGGACGTCCTCGGCGTGGACGTAGAACTCCACCGTGTTGGCCGCCTCGTCGACCTGTTTGACGGCGAACGGGGAGAAGCGCGGCGGGCCGCTGCGCAGGAGCTGGAGCAGCTCCGCGTAGGGCTTGGCGGCGTACTCCCCCATCACCCGTTCCAGCCGGGACGCCAGCGGCTTGATCACGGCGCCGCCCACGGCGTCCGGCCGCCGCTCGCGCACCACCAGGTGCGCGGCGAGATCACGGGTGCGCCAGCCCTCGCACAGGGTGGGGGCGTCCGGACCCGCGGTCTCCAACAGCTCGGCGAGCAGAAGGCGTTCACGCTTGGCGAAAGTCGACATGGGGCCAGCCTACGGCCGCGCACCGGGTCCGCACAGTGGACGGCGCCCGGCCGCCCGCCGCCCACCCGGCACAATGGACGGCATGACCAGCACGCCCCCCGGCAGGACCGGCGCACTCGACCCGGATCTCGCCGCCCGCCTCAAGCGCAGCCCCGACGGCCTCCTGCCCGCCATCGCCCAGCAGTACGACACCGGTGAGGTGCTGATGCTCGGCTGGATGGACGACGAGGCGCTGCACCGCACGCTGACCACCGGCCGCTGCACCTACTGGTCGCGCAGCCGCCAGGAGTACTGGGTCAAGGGCGACACCTCCGGCCACGTCCAGTGGGTGAAGTCCGTCGCCCTGGACTGCGACGCCGACACCGTGCTGGTCAAGGTCGACCAGGTCGGCGCCGCGTGCCACACCGGCGCCCGCACCTGCTTCGACGAGGACGTGCTGCTCAAGGACGGCGACACCGCCGCGACCGCCGGCGATCAGTAAGGTCTGCCGCCATGGACCTCGACACCTTCCGCAAGCTGGCCGCCGACCGACGGGTCGTCCCGGTCACCCGCAAGCTCCTCGCCGACGGCGACACCCCGGTCGCGCTGTACCGCAAGCTCGCCGCCGAACGGCCCGGCACCTTCCTGCTGGAATCCGCGGAGAACGGCCGGGCCGCGTTTCGATGGTCCCGGTACTCCTTCGTCGGCGTCCGCAGCGCCGCCACCCTCACCGAACGGGACGGCCGCACCCACTGGCTCGGCACCCCGCCCGTCGGCGTCCCCGTCGACGGCGACCCGCTCGCCGCGCTGCGCGCCACCGTCGAGACCCTGCACACCCCCCGTCAGGACGGCCTGCCCCCGTTCACCGGCGGCATGGTCGGCTACCTCGGCTACGACATCGTCCGCCGCCTGGAGAAGGTCGGCCCCGGCGACCGCGACGATCTGAAGCTCCCCGAGCTGACCATGCTGCTCACCAGCGACCTCGCCGTGATGGACCACTGGGAGGGCACGGTCGTGCTGATCGCCAACGCGATCAACCACAACGACCGGGACACCGGCGTCGACGAGGCGTACGCCGACGCCGTCGCCCGGCTGGACGCCATGGAGGCCGACCTGTCGCGCCCGGTGGCCCAGCCGCCCGCCGTGCTGCCGCCCTCTGAGCTGCCCGAGTACACCGCGCGCTGGGGCGGCCCCGACTTCCAGGAGGCCGTCGAGGACATCAAGGAGCGCATCCGCGCGGGCGAGGCCTTCCAGGTCGTCCCCTCCCAGCGCTTCGAGACGCCGTGCGCCGCCAGCGCCCTGGACGTCTACCGGGTCCTGCGGGCCACCAACCCGTCGCCGTACATGTACCTGTTCCGCTTCGACGGCTTCGACGTGGTCGGCTCGTCCCCCGAGGCCCTGGTCAAGGTCGAGGACGGCCGGGCCCTGCTGCACCCCATCGCCGGCACCCGGCACCGGGGCGCCACCCCGCAGGAGGACCAGGCCCTCGCCGACGAACTCCTCGCCGACCCCAAGGAGCGCGCCGAGCACCTCATGCTCGTCGACCTCGGCCGCAACGACCTGGGCCGGGTCTGCGAACCGGGCTCCGTCGAGGTCGTCGACTTCATGTCCGTGGAGCGGTACTCGCACGTCATGCACATCGTGTCGACGGTCACCGGCCGCGTGGCCCCCGGCCGCACCGCCTTCGACGTCCTCACCGCCTGCTTCCCGGCCGGCACCCTCTCCGGCGCCCCCAAGCCGCGCGCCCTGCAGATCATCGACGAACTCGAACCCTCCCGGCGCGGCCTGTACGGCGGCTGCGTCGGCTACCTCGACTTCGCCGGCGACTCCGACACCGCCATCGCCATCCGCACCGCCCTGCTGCGCGACGGCACCGCCTACGTCCAGGCGGGCGCCGGCGTCGTCGCCGACTCCGACCCGGTCGCCGAGGACACCGAGTGCCGCAACAAGGCGGCGGCGGTCCTGCGGGCGGTGCACACCGCGGGCCGGCTCGGCGGAAGGGACGAGGCTCACGTGAACCCCGCGTGACCGTTTCACCGGGGTTCAGGCGATAGTGGAGTACGTGACTGCTGTTCCTCATCCCCGTACCCGAGCCGCGGGACCCGCCCGGTCCGGCCGCCGCAGCCTCGCCCTCGCGCTGCTCAGCGGTGCCCTGGGCGCGGCCGTCGCCCTGCTGGCCACCCGCCAGGAGTGGTCCCACGGCACCGCGACGGTGGCCGGCGGCGACTTCCCCCTGACCGCCCAGGGCAGCGATGTCACGGGTGTTCCCGCGGCGCTCGCCATAGTGGGGCTCGCCGCGCTCGTCGCCGTCTTCGCCGTCCGCCGCACCGGGCGGTACGTCGTCGCCGCCCTGCTCGCGCTGTGCGGCGCGGGCACCGTGGCCGCCGCCGTGGCCGGCGCCTCCGACAGCGCCGCCCTCGACGACCAGGCCGCGCAGGCCGCGGGCGCCACCTCGGCCACCGTCCACGCCCTCGGCCACACCGCCTGGCCCTACGTCGCGGCGGCGGGCGGCGCGCTGCTCCTGCTGGCCGGGCTGCTCGCCCTGCGCTACGGCCGGCAGTGGCCCGCGATGTCCGGCCGCTACGAGCGCTCCGGCGCCCCCCGCCCTCGCCGCACCGCCAAGGCCGCGGACCCCGAGCGCCCCGAGGAACTGTGGAAGGCCC
Source organism: Streptomyces sp. NPDC016677 (assembly GCF_055562815.1). Classification (NCBI taxonomy): domain Bacteria; kingdom Bacillati; phylum Actinomycetota; class Actinomycetes; order Kitasatosporales; family Streptomycetaceae; genus Streptomyces; species Streptomyces sp. NPDC016677. Next base: position 1,071,915 of record NZ_JBVHEO010000001.1, read on the forward strand.
TCGACCGCGGCGAGGACCCGACCGGGGCCTGACGCGCGGCACGCGCGCGTGGGGCGCGATCACGGGTCCGCGCGCGTGGGCACCCGTGCCCTCGGCCGTGCGCGTTGCGCACCCCACCGCACGCCACACGCGCGCGTGCGGGAGAATGAACGGGAGCGTCCAGCTCAACCACGTACAGCGACACGTACACGGCAACGAGGAGCCAGCAATGTCGGACAGCAGCCACGGCCACACCCCGGCCGCCTGGACCGGTGTCATCATCGCCTTCATCGGTTTCTGCATCGCGGGCGTCTTCATGGTGATGGCCCAGCCGGTGGGCTTCTGGGTCGGTATGGCGATCACCCTCCTCGGTGCCGCCGTCGGCGGGATCATGCGCATGATGGGCATGGGCCAGCCGAAGGACACCCACCCGGTGCACAAGACCACCGAGCCGGGACAGCGGCAGCCCGCGGGCATCAAGGCCTGACCGGACGCCGCACCCGCGCGACCCGGCCGAGGGGCGGCCGGCACCTCCGGGGTGCCGGGGCCGCCCCTCACGCGCGCCCGGACAGGCCCTGGGGGGCACAATGCGGAGCATGGACGCCGAACGCCGGGACCCGCCGCACCCGCCCGCCCGCGCCACCGCCCCGCCCGACCGCGCCCCCGCACGGGCCGCCGCCGCCCGGCTGACCGCCCCGGCCGCCGTGCTCGCCGCCGTCGCCGGGGCCTTCGCCTACGTCGGGACGGTCGACCCCAACGAACCCGGCCATTACCCCGTCTGCCCGCTGCTGCGCTTCACCGGCCTCTACTGCCCCGGCTGCGGCGGCCTGCGCGGCACTCACGCGCTCGTCCACGGCGACCTGGCGGCGGCGCTCCAGGCCAACGCGCCGGCCGTCGTCGGCTTCCTGGTCCTGGCCGTCCTATGGACCGTCTGGGTGGCGCGCGCGGTGCGCGGCCGCCCGCTGCGGATCGACCTCGGCCCCGTGCACCTGTGGACGCTGGGCGTGTCCCTGCTGGTCTTCACCGTCGTCCGGAACCTGCCGTTCGGCGGCTGGCTGCACCCTTGACCGCGCGCCGGTCGTCCAGGTGGCGGGACCGGCGTCAACCGGATGCGGGGCCGGTGCCCTCCTGCGGATACCATCGGAGCGAAGCCGTACCCGGAACCGAACCGTCTGAAAGGGGGGCCGCTCGCGTGAGTGTGCTCGACGAGATCATCGACGGAGTCCGCGCCGACCTGGCGGAGCGGCAGGCGCGCGTCAGCCTCGACGAGCTCAAGGAGCGCGCGGCCAAGGCCCCCGCCGCGAAGGACGGGGCGGCCGCGCTCAAGGGCGACGGCGTCAAGGTCATCTGCGAGGTCAAGCGCTCCAGCCCGTCCAAGGGCGCGCTGGCCGCCATCGCCGACCCCGCCGCCCTCGCCGCGGACTACGAGGCGGGCGGCGCCGCCGTCATCTCGGTCCTCACCGAGCAGCGCCGCTTCGGCGGCTCGCTGGCCGACCTGGAGGCCGTCCGCGCCCGCGTGGACATCCCCGTCCTGCGCAAGGACTTCATCGTCACCTCGTACCAGCTGTGGGAGGCCCGGGCCTACGGCGCCGACCTCGCGCTGCTGATCGTCGCCGCCCTGGACCAGCCGGCCCTGGAGTCGCTGATCGAGCGCGCCGAGTCCATCGGCCTCACCCCGCTGGTCGAGGTGCACGACGAGGACGAGGTGGACCGCGCGGTCGAGGCGGGCGCCAAGGTCATCGGGGTCAACGCGCGCGACCTGAAGACGCTCAAGGTCGACCGCGGCACGTTCGAGCGGGTCGCCCCCGAGATCCCCGAGGGCCTGATCAAGGTCGCCGAGTCCGGCGTCCGCGGCCCGCACGACCTGATCGCCTACGCCAACGAGGGCGCCGACGCCGTCCTGGTCGGCGAGTCCCTGGTCACCGGCCGCGACCCCAAGGCCGCGGTGGCCGACCTGGTGGCGGCGGGCGAGCACCCGGCACTCCGGCACGGCCGGAGCTGACACCCCGGTAGGCTTGCCCCGATGACTCTCCTGCTCGCCTCGGTGTCCCGGGACCCGTACGCCCGCCTCGCGCGCGGCTGCCGGCCCCGGGGCTGCCGCGCGCCCGCTCGGCGCGTCCACGGCCGCAGGGTTCGCTACGTCATCGGTGACGAACCGGGGCAAGTCAACGGACGGCGATGGCAGCGGGCCTTCCAGGGGCGCGGGGCTGTATCCGATGTGCGACTGCCGTCGTGTGAGCGCGACCAGCCACAGACGGCCTGAAGCAGGTCGACAACCCCGCCCCCACGGCGATCCGTGTCTTCCCAGCACTCACCGTGAGGTTCCCGCATGTCCAGCACCTTCTTCATCCCCGACCCCGAGGGTCGACTCCCCAGCGCCGAAGGCTACTTCGGCGCGTTCGGCGGCAAGTTCATCCCGGAGGCCCTCGTCGCCGCCGTCGACGAGGTCGCCGTCGAGTACGACAAGGCCAAGCACGACCCCGAGTTCGCCCGTGAACTCGACGACCTGCTGGTGCACTACACCGGCCGCCCCAGCGCCCTCACCGAGGTACCCCGGTTCGCCGAGCACGCCGGCGGCGCCCGCGTCTTCCTCAAGCGCGAGGACCTCAACCACACCGGCTCCCACAAGATCAACAACGTGCTCGGCCAGGCCCTGCTCACCAAGCGCATGGGCAAGACCCGGGTCATCGCCGAGACCGGCGCCGGCCAGCACGGCGTCGCCACGGCCACCGCCTGCGCCCTCTTCGGCCTCGACTGCACCATCTACATGGGCGAGGTCGACACCGAGCGCCAGGCCCTCAACGTGGCCCGGATGCGGATGCTCGGCGCCGAGGTCATCGCCGTGAAGTCGGGCAGCCGCACGCTGAAGGACGCCATCAACGAGGCGTTCCGCGACTGGGTCGCCAACGTCGACCACACGCACTACCTGTTCGGCACGGTCGCCGGCCCCCACCCCTTCCCGGCGATGGTCCGCGACTTCCACCGCGTCATCGGCGTCGAGGCCCGCCGCCAGCTCCTGGAGCGGGCCGGACGGCTGCCCGACGCGGCGATCGCCTGCGTCGGCGGCGGCTCCAACGCCATCGGCCTCTTCCACGCCTTCATCCCCGACACCGGCGTCCGCCTCATCGGCTGCGAGCCCGCCGGGCACGGCATCGAGACCGGCGAGCACGCGGCCACCCTGTCCGCCGGCGAACCCGGCATCCTGCACGGCTCCCGCTCCTACGTCCTCCAGGACGAGGAGGGCCAGATCACCGAGCCGTACTCGATCTCGGCGGGCCTGGACTACCCCGGCATCGGCCCGGAGCACTCCTACCTCAAGGACTCCGGCCGCGGCGAGTACCGCGCGGTCACCGACGCCGCCGCGATGGAGGCCCTGCGCCTGCTGTCGCGCACCGAGGGCATCATCCCGGCCATCGAGTCCGCCCACGCCCTCGCCGGGGCCCTGGAGGTCGGCGCGGAGCTGGGCCCGGACGGGCTGATCGTCGTCAACCTCTCCGGCCGCGGCGACAAGGACATGGACACCGCCGCCCGCTGGTTCGGGCTCTACGACACCGACGCCGAGGTCGCCGACGACGCCGCCGGCACCGCCGAGATCGAGGGGGACGCCAAGTGAGCGGGAACCTGCGCCTGCTGGAGGACACCCTCACCGCCGCCAAGGCCGAGGGCCGCGCCGCCCTCATCGCCTACCTGCCGGCCGGCTTCCCGACCGTGGACGGCGGCATCGAAGCGGTCAAGGCCGTCATCGACGGCGGTGCCGACGTCGTCGAGGTCGGCCTGCCGCACAGCGACCCGGTGCTCGACGGCCCGGTCATCCAGACCGCCGACGACATCGCCCTGCGCGGCGGCGTGAAGATCGCCGACGTACTGCGCACGGTGCGCGAGGCGTACCGGGCCACCGGCAGGCCGATCCTCGTCATGACGTACTGGAACCCGATCGACCGCTACGGCGTCGAGCGGTTCACCGCGGAGCTGGCCGAGGCGGGCGGCGCCGGGTGCATCCTGCCCGACCTGCCCGTGCAGGAGTCGGCGCTGTGGCAGGAGCACGCCGCCAAGCACGGCCTCGCCACCGTCTTCGTGGTCGCCCCCAGCAGCAAGGACGAGCGGCTCGCCGCGATCACCGAGGTCGGCACCGGCTTCGTCTACGCCGCCTCCCTGATGGGCGTCACCGGCACCCGGGAGACGGTCAGCTCCCAGGCCGAGGACCTGGTCCGGCGCACCCGCGCCACCACCGCCACCCCGGTCTGCGTCGGCCTCGGCGTCTCCACCCCCGCCCAGGCCGCCGAGGTCGCCCGCTTCGCCGACGGCGTGATCGTCGGCTCGGCGTTCGTCAAGCGGATGCTGGACGCCCCCGACCACGCGGCCGGCGTCGAGGGCGTACGCGCCCTCGCCGGGGAGCTGGCCCAGGGCGTGCGCGGTCACGCGTAACTCGTACGGGTGGACCTGTGACCGGGGAGGCGCGGTGCGCCTCCCCGGTTCGTTCTGCGGGGTGTGAGCGAGAAGAACCGTGAGGGAAAGCGGACCGCCCGCGAGCGGCTGGCGGTCGAGCGCGAGAAGCAGAAGAGCGCGGACAAGCGCCGCCGCGCGCTGATCGTGGGCGCCACCGTCGTCGGTGTCCTGGGCATCGCCGCGGCGATCGGCGTGGTGGCGGCCGAGGCCGGCAAGGACGGCGGTGACGAGGCGGCGTCGGGCCCGGTCGTGGCGCCCTCGGGCGCCCAGGGCAAGGACGGCCTCGCGATTCCCGTCGGCAAGGAGAGCGCCAGGTCGACGCTGACCGTCTGGGAGGACTTCCGCTGCCCCGCCTGCAAGAACTTCGAACAGACCTACCGCTCGGTGATCCATGAGCTGACCGCCGCCGGGAAGCTCAAGGTCGACTACCACCTGGCGACGATCATCGACGGCAACATGGGCGGCACCGGCTCCCGCACCGCGGCCAACGCCGCGGCCTGCGCCCAGGACGCCGGGAAGTTCCCGGCCTACCACGACGTGCTCTTCGACCACCAGCCCGCCGAGAACGACGACGCCTACGCCGAGACCGACAAGCTGGTCGAGCTGGCCGGGAAGGTCGACGGCCTCGACACGCCCGCCTTCCGCGAGTGCGTCACGAACGGCACGCACAACGGCTGGGGCGACAAGTCGGCCGCCGCCTTCCTCGACGGCGACTTCACCGGCACGCCCACCGTCCTGTTCGGCGACAAGAACATCTACGCGGACCAGTCGATGACCCCGGCGAAGCTGAAGAAGATGGTGGAGGACGCCCACGCCTAGGCCCTCTCCGGGCGCGCCTGTTATGGACCCGTAGCCGGGCCGCCCGGCGCGGGCCCGGTCCGGCACGGTAGCGTCGGGCCTGTCATGGAACTTGCCTTCATTCCCAGCCCGTCGCGCGGGGTCCTGCACCTCGGCCCGATTCCGCTGCGCGGCTACGCGTTCTGCATCATCATCGGCGTCTTCGTCGCCGTCTGGCTCGGCAACAAGCGCTGGGTCGCCCGCGGCGGACAGTCCGGGACGGTGGCCGACATCGCGGTCTGGGCCGTCCCCTTCGGCCTCGTCGGCGGCCGGCTCTACCACGTGATCACCGACTACGAGCTGTACTTCAGCGAGGGCCGGAACTGGGTGGACGCCTTCAAGATCTGGGAGGGCGGCCTCGGCATCTGGGGCGCGATCGCGCTGGGCGCGCTGGGAGCCTGGATCGGCTGCCGCCGCCGGGGCATCCCGCTGCCCGCCTGGGCCGACGCCGTCGCCCCCGGCATCGTCCTGGCCCAGGCCATCGGCCGCTGGGGCAACTGGTTCAACCAGGAGCTGTACGGGCGGGAGACCGACCTCCCCTGGGCGCTGCACATCACGTCCACGGCGGACGGCCGGATTCCCGGCTACTACCACCCGACGTTCCTGTACGAGTCGCTGTGGTGCGCCGGCGTCGCCGTACTCGTCATCTGGGCCGACCGCCGCTTCAAGCTCGGGCACGGACGGGCGTTCGCGCTGTACGTCGCCGCGTACTGCGCGGGCCGGTTCTGGATCGAGTACATGCGCGTCGACGACGCCCACCACATCCTGGGCCTCAGGCTGAACAACTGGACCGCGCTGTTCGTGTTCCTGCTGGCGGTCGCGTACATCGTGGTGTCGGCGAAGAAGCGGCCGGGCCGCGAGCCGGTGGTCGAGCCGGGCGCCGCCGACGACGACGGGGACGGCGCGAAGGCCGCCGGCGACGCCCCGGGCGAGGACCAGAAGGGCGACGAGGGCGTCAAGGGCGACGAGGGCACCAAGGCCGCGCAGGGCACCAAGGCCGAGCGGGACGAGAAGGCCGAGCGGGACGAGAAGGCCGGTGCCGTCCCGCAGGACGTGACCGACGGGGCCGGTTCCGCGAAGAAGAGCTGACCCGGCGGTCGTACGCCGCTACGCCGACGAGGGCGCCCGGGGCAGTGTCCCGGGCGCCCTCGCCGTCTCCGTCCGGTCAGGGCCGCCGGGACAGCGCCAGCGTCCGCCGCGCCGCCGCGACCACCGCCGCGTCGACGAACCGCCCGTCCGGCAGCGCCTGCGCGCCCCGCTCCACCGCCGCCGCCTTCAGTACCGCCTCCGCCGCGTCCAGCTCCGCCGCGCCGGGCAGGTACGCCCGCTCGATGACCGGCAGCTGCCGGGGATGGACGGCGGCGCGGCCCAGGAAACCCAGGGCCCGGCCGTGGGCGCAGGAGGCGGCGAGGCCGTCCAGGTCACGGAGGTCGGGGTGGACGGACTGGCAGGGCGGGGCCAGTCCCGCCGCCCGGGCGGCGACGACCACCCGGGAGCGGCAGAAGTCGAGGCCGGTGTCGTCCCGTACGCCCAGGTCGGCGCGGAGGTCGGCCTCGCCGAGGGCGATGCCGCGCACGGCGGGATGCGCGGCGGCGACCGCGAACGCCCGCTCCACCCCCAGCGCCGATTCCAGCAGCGCGTACAGCGGCACCCCGGCGGACCGCTCCGCCACCCGGACGGCCTGCTCGGGCGCGGTCACCTTGGGCAGCCGCAGCCCGGACAGGCCGGGCAGCCCGGCCAGGGCCGCCAGGTCGGCGGCGGCCCACGGGCCGTCCAGGGCGTTGACGCGCACGTGCACCGGCACCGGCTGCGGCGCGGTGAGCAGCTCGGCGGTGGCGGCGCGGGCGTACTCCTTGCGGTCCGGGGCGACCGCGTCCTCCAGGTCCACGATCACCACGTCGGCCCCGCAAGCCAGCGCCTTGGCGACGACGCGGGGCCGGTCCCCGGGGGCGTACAGCCAGGTCAGCGGGGGAGAGGCGGGCGTGGTCATACGGCGCCCGCCTCGCGCAGGAGCTTCAGGTCGCCCGGGGTCAGGCCCAGCTCACTGAGGACCTCCTCGGTGTCCGCGCCGTGCGGACGGCCCGCCCAGCGGATGGTGCCCGGCGTGGCGGAAAGCCGGAAGAGGACGTTCTGCATCCGCAGCGGGCCCAGCTCGGGGTCGTCGACCGTGGTGACGGTGTCCAGCGCCTGGTACTGCGGGTCGGCCATCACGTCCCGTACGTCCTGGATAGGGGCGATCGCCGCCTCGGCCGCCTCGAAGGCGGCGAGGACCTCGTCGCGGGGGCGGCGGGCGATCCAGTCGGCGACCGCCGTGTCCAGGACGTCGGCGTGCCGGGCCCGGTCGGCGCCGGTCGCGAACCAGGGCTCCTCGATCAGCTCCGGGCGGCCCACCAGGCGCATCACCCGCTCGGCCACCGACTGGGCGGAGGTGGAGACGGCGACCCAGGTGCCGTCGGCGGTGCGGTAGGTGTTGCGCGGGGCGTTGTTCGCCGAGCGGTTGCCGGTGCGCGGCTGGACGTGGCCGAGCTGGTCGTACCAGAGCGGCTGCGGGCCGAGCACCGTCAGGATCGGTTCGATGATCGCCAGGTCGACGACCTGTCCCTCACCGGTGCGCTCGCGGGCGGTGAGCGCGGTCAGCACGGCGTACGCCGTGGCCAGCGCGGCGATGGAGTCGGCGAGGCCGAACGGCGGCAGGACCGGCGGCGCGTCCGGTTCGCCGGTGGTCGCGGCGAAGCCGCTCATCGCCTCGGCCAGGGTGCCGAAGCCGGGCCGGTGCGCGTACGGGCCGAACTGGCCGAAGCCGGTGACGCGGGTGAGGACCAGGCGGGGGTTGACCGCGGACAGCTCCTCCCAGCCCAGGTCCCAGCGTTCCAGGGTGCCGGGGCGGAAGTTCTCGATGACGACGTCGGCGGTGGCGGCCAGGCGGAGCAGGGTGTCCCGGCCGCCGGGTGTGGACAGGTCGAGGGTGATGGCGCGCTTGTTGCGGCCGAGGAGTTTCCACCACAGGCCGACGCCGTCCTTGGACGGGCCGTGGCCCCGGGAGGGGTCGGGCCGGGTGGGGTGTTCGACCTTGACGACGTCGGCGCCGAAGTCGCCGAGCATCGTGGCGGCGAGCGGTCCGGCGAAGAGGGTGGCGAGGTCCAGGACGCGCAGACCGGTGAGCGGGGCGGGGGTCATGGGCGGGTGGCCTCCCGGTGGGTGAGGTGGGCGAGGGCGTCGAAGCCGGTGCCGCCGAAGTCGGCGACGGAGGTGGCGAGGCGGTTCTTGAGCGGGGCGGTGAAGTGGTCGGGGAGGGCGGCGGGGTCCCCGGTGAGGAGGGCGGCGACGCTGCCCGCCGTGGCCCCGTTCGAGTCGGTGTCCCAGCCGCCGGAGACGGTCCGGCAGACCGAGCCGGTGAAGTCGCCGTCGGCGTGGGTGAGGGCGGCGGCGATCAGGGCGGTGTTGGGGACGGCGTGCACCCAGTGGTACGTGGTGCCGTGACGGGCGTGGAGCCGGTCCACCACGGTGTCGAAGTCGTCGTGGGACGCGGCCAGTTCGACGGCCTCGCGGACGGCCGCCGCCAGGCGCGAACCCGGCGGTACGACGGTCAGGCCGGCGGCGAGGCAGCCGTGCACGTCATGGGTGCCGGCGGCGGCGGTGGCGATCACGGCCGCCGCGAACATGGCCGCGTAGACGCCGTTGGCGGTGTGCGTGAGGACCGCGTCGCGGTGCGCCTGCTCGGCGGCGGCGGCCGGGTCGCCGGGGTTGGTCCAGCCGTGCAGGTCGGCGCGGATCAGGGCGCCGATCCACTCCCGGAAGGGGTTGCGGTGGCGGGCGGTGTGCGGGGGTTCGAGACCGGTCAGGAGGTTGCGGTAGGCGACGCGTTCGGCGGTGAAGGCGCGGCCCGCGGGGAGTTCGTCGAGCCAGACGCGGGCCACGTCGGCGGTGGTGAAACCGCGGCTGTGACGCTGGATCAGCAGCAGATTGAGGAGAGGGTAGTCGAGGTCGTCGTCCTCGGGCATGCCGTCGATGTTCTCGGCGAGGGAGGTGGCGGCCGAGCGGCGGTTCCAGGGGTGCGCGGCGGCGAGGTCGTCGGGGACGCCGCGGGCGGTGAAGTACGCGGCCAGGGGCCAGTTCCCGGTGGCGCGGGCGAGGCGGCGGATGGCGTCCAGGGGGAGTTTCTCCACGGGTTTGCCGAGCAGGCAGCCGACGGCCCGGCCGAGCCAGGCGGCCTCCAGGCGGGCGGGGTCCACGCCGGCCCGTGCGGCGGGGGCGGGCCAGCGCGGGCAGCGGGCCTTGATGTCCGCCAGGTCCGTCGGCTCCGCGTCCGCCGACGGGACGGGCAGCGCGGCCAGTTCGTCCAGCAGGTCCTCCGCGAGCAGCCGCAGGTAGCGGGAGGCGGGCTCGGGGGAGGCGCCCGCGCGGGCCGGGGCCTCGCAGCCGCCCGCCGCCCGCCAGCGCCCGGCGACCGCCGAGGCGTCCCGGCCGTCCTGGGCGGCCTGGCGCAGTTCGTGCCCGATCAGGTCCTCGGGCTGGACCCAGGTCAGCCGGAGCACCGCGGCCCCCCGATCCCGGCGAACGCCCGCTCGTGGGCGCGGCGGCGCTCCACGTCCCGCGCGAAGACCTCCCGGGTGACCTCGGTGAGCGCGGCGGCCGGCTCCCACAGGTCCAGCCGGCTGGCCTCCGCGACCGTCTTCGCCCACTCCTCCGGTACGGCGGAGCCCAGCGCCCCGGCGATCGCGCCGGCCATGGTGGCGATGGAGTCGCAGTCGCGGCCGTAGTTGACCGAGCCGAGCACCGCGTGGCGGTAGTCGCCGCCGGCGACCAGCAGCATGCCGAGGGCGACGGGGAGTTCCTCGATCGCGTGCAGCCGGGACGGGCGGCGGGCGCCGAGGGAGGGAGAGCGGTAGTCGGGGCCGACGGTGTCGTACGGGGCGACCGCCGCGCGCAGCGGGGCGAGGGCAGACTCGAAGTCCGTGTAACCGGCGGCCACCTCGCAGACCTTGTCGATCGCCTCGCGGGTGCCGTCCTTGGCCAGCGACAGACAGGCGTCCACCACCGAGGCCGGGGTCGCGCCGGGCGCGCAGGCCGCCGCGACCGCCGCCGCGAAGACCCCGGCCGCCTCCCGGCCGTACGACGACTGGTGCGCGCCCGCGATGTCGAGGGCCTCGGCGTAGGCGCCCGCCGGGTGGGCCGCGTTGACCAGGCCGGCCGGGGCCATGTACATCGCCGCACCGCAGTTGACGATGTTGCCGACGCCGGCCTCGCGCGGGTCGACGTGCCCGTAGTGCAGCCGGGCGACGAGCCACTTCTCCGCCAGGAAGATCCGCTGGAGGGGGAGCGCCTCGGCCTCCAGCTCCGGGATCCAGCGCGGGTTCGTCATCAGGTCCGGTACCAGGTGCTCGGCGACCGCGTGGGCGTCGAGGTGGTCGCGGACGGTGGCGTAGACCCTGATCAGGGCGTGGGTCATCAAGGTGTCGTCGGTGACGTGCCCGTCGCCCTTGTGGTAGGGGGCGAGGGGGCGGGCGGTGCGCCAGGCGTCGCCGTGCCAGGGGCCGACGACGCCGTGGACGCGTCCGCCGTGCCGCTCGGTGATCTGCTCGGGGGACCAGCCCTCGACGGGGCCGCCGAGCGCGTCGCCGACGGCCGCGCCGACGAGGGCGCCGGTGATCCGTTCCGCGAGGGCGTCTTCTGCTTCGGGTGTCATGTCCCGTCGGGTCCTTCCGGTCGGGCCGGGCGCGCCGCTTCCAGGCGTCCGGCGAGTTCCACCAGGTCCGTGCCGGTGAGGCGGGGCAGTACGCAGCCGGGGAGGGTGCGGCAGGTGTCCCGCCAGGCCGCGGGGATCGCCGTACCGCCGCCGATGGCCCCGGTCAGGGCACCCACCAGGGCCGGGGCGGAGTCCGCGACCCGGGACAGACAGGCCGCCGCCGGCACCGCCCGGGCGATCCGGCCGCCGGCGGCGGTGGCCAGGGCGAGGGCGACCGGGACCGTCTCGGCGGCGGCGATGCCGTAGCTGTAGACGTGGTCGACGATCTGGTGCTCCAGGAGGGGGACCAGGGCGAACGTGCTGTCGGCGGCCCCGGCGAGGGCCAGTGCCTGGCGGGCGTTGCGGCCGATCTCCGTCTCCTCGGGCAGCTCGGCGAGCGCCGCCGCCACGCATGCCCGTACGTCGGCGCCGGCGAGGGCGCACGCCACCGCCGCCGCCATCGCCCGCGCGCCGTGCACGCCGTCGCCGTCCTGGGTGTAGCGGGCGTCGAACTCGGCGAGGCCGGCCGCGAGCCGGGGGTCGCCGGGGTGCGCGACGGCGAGGACACAGGCCCGTACGCAGGCGGCGTCGTCGAAGTAGTGCGGGTTGTCGTGCCCGGTGGCGGGTGGGCGCAGTCCGGCGGCCAGGTTGCCGAGGCCGGCCCGCACGGAGATACGGGCGCGCAGCGGCAGCACCGCCGACTCCACCTCGGGGGCGCGGTCCGCCGCCGCGGCGACCTCGGCGGCGACCGCGCTCCACGTCAGGTCGATGGCGGTGCGGATGCGGCGCTCCCGGCTCAGGTCGCCGAGCGCGCCGGCGTCCCCGGCCCGCAGGACCGCCTCGGCGGCGAACGCCGCCCACTCGGCGTCGTCGGACGGGCCGAGGCGCAGTGGTTCCGGCGGCTGGTTCAGGGCGATGGGGACCGGGAGGGTGGTGGTGGCGTTCTGCTCCGCGAACGTGTCCAGCTCCCGGGTGAGCCGCCGCGTCCACTCCGGCATCCGCGCGGCCCGGTGCCGGGCGGCGGGCCACCCGGCGGCGTCCCCGGCGGCCAGGCCGAGGAGCAGGCCCTCGATGCGGCGGGTGGCGGTGCGGTGGTGGGGGGTGGGGGACTCGGCGGGGTGGGGGGCCGGGGTGGGGGTCTTGTCCGTGCCGGGGACCGGGCCGGTGCCGGGGACCCGACCGGTGCCGCGGTCGGTCCGGGGGGCGTGGGCCGTGTCCGCGGCCGTCCGGGCGCCGGGGGCGGTGCGGTGCCCGCTTCCGGCGGCCGGGGGCGGTGCCGCCGTGTCGGGTGGGGCGGCGTAGGCCGTGGTGACGGGCTCCTGACGGGAGGGGCGGCGGCTCACGACACCGGCTCCGCCGCGTTGCCGCCCGGGTCCCGGGCGGGGACGACCGCGGGTGGGGGCGGTGCCGCGGGGGCTGCGGCGCGGGGTTCCGGTTCCGGCAGGACGCGGGCGCCGCCGCCGGGCCGGGTGGGGGTGGCGGTCGCTGGCCGGGGGCGGTGGGGTTCGGTTACCGAGGGGGCGGGATCGGGGTGCTCGGGGCGCTCGGCGTATCCGGCGTGCGGTGCGTGCCCGGTGTGTTCTGCCTGTCCGGGGTGCGGTGCGTGGTCGGTGTGTTCTGCCTGTCCGGTGTGCCATGCGTGCTCGGTGTGTCCGGCGTGTCTTGTGCGCTCTGCGTGTTCTGGCTGCTCGGTGGGGCCAGTGGGGACGGCAGGGCCGGTGGGGCCGGTGGGGCTGGTGGGGCCGGTGGGGCCAGCAGGGCTGGTGGGCCCCACGAGGTCGGTGAGGCCGGTGGGGTCGAGGTCGACGGGGGTGGTGGGGCCAGTAGGGCTGGTGGGGCCGGTGGGGTCGGTGGGGCCGGTGGGGTCGAGGTCGACGGGGCCGGTGAGGCCAGTGGGGCCGACGAGGCCGGTGGGGTCGGTGGGGCCGACGAGGCCACTGGGGCCGGTGAGGTCGGTGAGCCCGGTGGGGTCGAGGTCGACGGGGCCGGTGAGGTCGGCGCGGTCGGTCGGCGGGTGTGGGGTCAGCAGGTCCGCCACCTCCAGGACGTGGTGGCCGGCCATGGCCGGCAGACAGCTGCCGCGGGCCGGGCCGATCGCGCCGGCCCACTCCGCCGGGATCGCGGCGATGCCCCGCGCCGCCCCGGCCAGCGCGCCCGCGACCGCCGCCGTCGTGTCGGCGTCGCGCCCCATGTTGACGGCCATGAGCACCGCCTCCGCGAAGTCCCCGTCGGCCGCCGCGTACGCCCCGAAGGCGAGGGCGACCGCCTCCGGGGCCAGGTCGGTCCAGGGGTAGCCGCCGACGACCACCGCGGAGCGGACCGCGCGTTCGCCGCGGTGGGCCGCCGTCACCGCCCGGCGCAGCGAGCGCGCCGTCCAGGAGTCGTCGGGGACGACGGCCAGCGCGGAGGCCACCACCGCCCCACTCGGCGCCCCCGCCATCGCCGCCGCGACCCCGGCCGCAACCGCCTGGCCGCCGTAGATCCCCTCGCCGTCATGGCTGACCGAGCCGTCGACCGCCACCAGCCGGGCCGCCTCGGCGGGGCGTCCGGCCGCGAACACCCCGTAGGGCGCCGCGCGCATCGCGAGCCCGTCGCTCCAGGCGTGCCGGTGCTGGGCGGAGATGGGGGCGGCCAGCCCCCGGCGCAGGTTCTCCAGGGTGCCGCGTTCGCTGAACCCCGCGCCCCGGAAGGGGCCCTCGTCGCGGTCGGCGATCCACTCGTGCCAGGCCGCCTCCACATGGGCGGGCGTGAGCGCGGACCCGTGCCGGGCGAGCAGCAGTCCCGAGAAGATCGCGTACTCGGTGTCGTCGGTGCCGGCGGGGCGTTCGGCGACGTAACCGGTGATGCGGCCCCAGCGGGCGCGGATCTGCGAGGGCTTCATGTTCTCGGCCGGTGCCCCGAGGGCGTCGCCGACCGCCAGGCCGAGCAGTGCGCCGCGCGCCCGTTCCCGGAGGGATGCCATGCGACCGCTCCTTTCCCTCGGAGCCCCTCGCGGGGACTTTGCGGAACTGTCCCCGGTACACGCCGCCCCGCAGCCTCATCAGCCTCAGCATCACCCGGTCGACATATGTGCAGACTCGGTCACGAATGAGCGTACGACGGTAAAAGCGCAGGTAAGCCCAGCCTTTCCTTGCTGGCGGACGAGGAATGACCGGCGTAACTTGGTTGCTGTCAAGAAGTGGACTATGTCTAAAGAAGGTGGAGGGGGACCCCCGTGGCCATCATCGAAACCGAAGCGACCCTGCACGAGGCGCACCGCGACAACCACACCCACCGGGACGTGAACGGCGGCTGGCTGCGCCCCGCAGTCTTCGGTGCGATGGACGGCCTGGTCTCCAACCTCGCGCTCATGACCGGCGTGGCCGGCGGCACGGCGAGCCAGCACACCGTCGTGATCAGCGGCCTCGCGGGCCTGGCCGCCGGCGCCTTCTCCATGGCCGCCGGCGAGTACACCTCCGTCGCCTCCCAGCGCGAGCTGGTCGAGGCCGAGCTGGACGTCGAGCGCCGCGAGCTGCGCAGGCACCCGGCGGACGAGGAGGCCGAGCTGGCCGCCCTCTACGAGGGGCGCGGCGTCGACCCGGGCCTCGCCCGCGAGGTCGCCCGGCAGCTCTCCCGCGACCCCGAGCAGGCGCTGGAGATACACGCCCGCGAGGAGCTGGGCATCGACCCCTCCGACCTGCCGTCCCCGCTGGTCGCGGCCGTGTCCTCGTTCGGCTCCTTCGCCCTGGGCGCCCTGCTTCCCGTGCTGCCCTACCTGCTCGGCGCGAGCGCGCTGTGGCCGGCGGTGGTGCTGGCGCTGGCCGGACTGTTCCTCAGTGGCGCGGTGGTGGCCAAGGTGACCGCGCGGAGCTGGTGGTACAGCGGACTGCGGCAGCTCCTCCTGGGCGGCGCGGCGGCCGGTGTGACGTACGCCCTGGGAACATTGTTCGGAACGGCCGTAGGATGACGGACCCCGGACTTATGCGTTGGGCCGCATAAGTAGTCGGGTTACACGTTGCTCAGTGGTTTCGAGCGCGTGACCACCGGGCATGAGCCGTAAGCGCTGTGGGCAAAGGTGCCCGCGGCGCATCCGCGGGATGGGTGACGAAGCCCGTTCCGCCCCCCGGTCCGACGGACATCGATCTGTTCTCGCCGGACCCCCACAGCTCCCGCCACCGGGTGTCGGTACCCCCGTTACGCACCCTCTGGCGTCCGCATGCTGGAACGGAATATCCGCTTTCCGAGAGCCGTTCCATCATGTAACCTGCACGAAATTTTGCGCTCACTTTGAGCCGCGCAGAGGGCCAGCGTCGTCCCTCGGCACCTTTCGCACTTTGCCACTGACGACGACGGGAGAGCCGATGCGTACGCCGCGCCAGCCGTCCCAGCACTCCGAGAACGGCCGAAACTGGTCGTTCATGGATGCTCGCCCTGCTGCGCAGGGTATGTACGACCCCCGCAACGAGCACGACGCCTGCGGCGTCGGCTTCGTCGCCACTCTCACCGGCGAGGCGTCCCACACGCTGGTCGACCAGGCCCTCACCGTGCTGCGCAACCTGGAGCACCGCGGCGCCACCGGCTCCGAGCCCGACTCGGGTGACGGCGCGGGCATTCTCTCGCAGGTCCCGGACGCCTTCTTCCGCGAGGTGGCCGGATTCGAACTCCCCGAGGCCGGTCACTACGCCGTCGGCATCGCCTTCCTGCCGGAGCACGGTACGGACGACGCCGTCGCCCGCATCGAGACGATCGCCGCCGAGGAGGGCCTGACCGTCCTCGGCTGGCGCGAGGTGCCGGTCGCCCCGCAACTGCTGGGTGCCACCGCCCGCTCGACCATGCCGGTCTTCCGTCAGGTCTTCGTCGCCGACGGCGTCTGTGAGGGCATCGCCCTGGACCGCCGCGCCTTCGCGCTGCGCAAGCGCGCCGAGCGCGAGGCCGGCGTCTACTTCCCGTCGCTGTCCGCCCGGACCATCGTCTACAAGGGCATGCTCACCACGGGCCAGCTGGAGCCGTTCTTCCCGGACCTGTCCGACCGCCGCTTCGCCTCCGCGATCGCGCTCGTGCACTCCCGGTTCTCGACGAACACCTTCCCGTCCTGGCCGCTGGCCCACCCGTACCGCTTCGTCGCGCACAACGGCGAGATCAACACGGTCAAGGGCAACCGCAACTGGATGCGCGCCCGCGAGTCCCAGCTCGTCTCGGACGTCTTCGGCTCCTCCGCGGACCTGGAGCGCCTGTTCCCGATCTGTACGCCCGACGCCTCCGACTCCGCCTCCTTCGACGAGGTCCTGGAGCTGCTGCACCTGGGCGGGCGGTCGCTGCCGCACTCCGTGCTGATGATGATCCCGGAGGCGTGGGAGAACCACGACTCCATGGACCCGGCCCGCCGCGCCTTCTACCAGTACCACGCCACGATGATGGAGCCCTGGGACGGCCCGGCCTGCGTCACCTTCACCGACGGCACCCAGGTCGGCGCGGTCCTCGACCGCAACGGTCTGCGCCCCGGCCGCTACTGGGTCACCGACGACGGCCTCGTCGTCCTCGGCTCCGAGGTCGGCGTCCTCGACATCGACCCGGCGAAGGTCGTCCGCAAGGGCCGCCTCCAGCCCGGCCGGATGTTCCTGGTGGACACCGCCGAGCACCGCATCATCGAGGACGACGAGATCAAGGCGTCCCTCGCCGCCGAGAACCCGTACGCCGACTGGCTGGAGGCCGGTGAGATCGAGCTGGGCGACCTGCCCGAGCGCGAGCACATCGTCCACACCCACGCCTCGGTCACCCGCCGCCAGCAGACCTTCGGCTACACCGAGGAAGAGCTGCGCGTCATCCTCGCGCCGATGGCCAAGGCCGGCGCCGAGCCGATCGGCTCGATGGGCACCGACTCGCCGATCGCCGCGCTCTCGGACCGCCCCCGGCTGCTCTTCGACTACTTCACCCAGCTCTTCGCGCAGGTCACCAACCCGCCGCTGGACGCGATCCGCGAGGAACTGGTCACCTCCCTGCGCTCCGCGCTCGGCCCCCAGGGCAACCTGCTGGAGCCGACCGCCGCGTCCTGCCGCACCGTCGTGCTGCCCTTCCCGGTGATCGACAACGACGAGCTGGCCAAGCTCATCCACATCAACGCCGACGGCGACATGCCGGGCATGAAGGCCGCGACCCTCTCCGGTCTCTTCCGGGTCTCCGGCGGCGGCGACGCGCTCGCCGCCCGGATCGAGGAGATCTGCGCCGAGGCCGACGCCGCCATCGAGAACGGCGCCCGGCTGATCGTCCTGTCCGACCGGCACTCCGACGCCGAGCACGCGCCGATCCCGTCGCTGCTGCTCACCGCGGCCGTCCACCACCACCTCATCCGCACCAAGCAGCGCACCCAGGTGGGCCTGCTGGTCGAGGCCGGCGACGTCCGCGAGGTCCACCACGTCGCCCTGCTCATCGGCTACGGCGCCGCCGCCGTCAACCCGTACCTGGCCATGGAGTCCGTCGAGGACCTGGTCCGCGCGGGCACCTTCCTGCCCGGCATCGAGGCCGAGCAGGCCATCCGGAACCTGATCCACGCCCTCGGCAAGGGCGTCCTCAAGGTCATGTCCAAGATGGGCATCTCCACCGTCGCCTCCTACCGCGGCGCCCAGGTCTTCGAGGCCGTCGGCCTGGACCAGGCGTTCGTCGACGAGTACTTCAACGGCACCGCCACCAAGATCGGCGGCGTCGGCATCGACGTCATCGCCCAGGAGGTCGCCGCCCGGCACGCCAAGGCGTACCCCGCCTCCGGCATCGCGCCGGCGCACCGGGCCCTCGACATCGGCGGCGAGTACCAGTGGCGCCGCGAGGGCGAGCCGCACCTGTTCGACCCGGAGACGGTCTTCCGCCTCCAGCACTCCACGCGCTCCGGCAAGTACGACATCTTCAAGAAGTACACCGAGCGCGTGAACGAGCAGTCCGAGCGGCTGATGACGCTGCGCGGCCTGTTCGGCTTCAAGTCGGACCGTCCCTCGATCCCGGTCGACGAGGTCGAGCCGGTCTCGGAGATCGTCAAGCGGTTCTCCACGGGCGCCATGTCGTACGGCTCCATCTCGCGCGAGGCCCACGAGACCCTCGCCATCGCCATGAACCAGCTGGGCGGCAAGTCCAACACCGGTGAGGGCGGCGAGGACCCGGAGCGCCTGTACGACCCGGCCCGCCGGTCCTCCATCAAGCAGGTCGCCTCCGGCCGTTTCGGCGTGACCAGCGAGTACCTGGTCAACTCCGACGACATCCAGATCAAGATGGCGCAGGGCGCCAAGCCCGGCGAGGGCGGCCAGCTGCCCGGCCACAAGGTCTACCCGTGGGTCGCCAGGACGCGTCACTCGACGCCGGGCGTGGGCCTGATCTCCCCGCCGCCGCACCACGACATCTACTCCATCGAGGACCTCGCCCAGCTCATCCACGACCTGAAGAACGCCAACCCCCAGGCGCGCATTCACGTCAAGCTGGTCTCCGAGGTCGGCGTCGGCACCGTCGCCGCCGGTGTGTCCAAGGCGCACGCGGACGTCGTGCTGATCTCCGGCCACGACGGTGGTACGGGTGCTTCCCCTCTGACGAGCCTCAAGCACGCGGGCGGCCCCTGGGAGCTGGGCCTGGCCGAGACCCAGCAGACCCTGCTGCTCAACGGCCTGCGCGACCGGATCGTCGTCCAGACCGACGGCCAGCTCAAGACCGGCCGCGACGTGGTCATCGCCGCGCTGCTCGGCGCCGAGGAGTTCGGTTTCGCCACCGCGCCGCTCGTCGTCTCCGGCTGCGTCATGATGCGCGTCTGCCACCTGGACACCTGCCCGGTCGGCATCGCCACCCAGAACCCGGTGCTGCGCGAGCGGTTCTCCGGCAAGGCCGAATACATCGTGAACTTCTTCAAGTTCATCGCCGAAGAGGTCCGCGAGATCCTCGCCGAGCTGGGCTTCCGCTCCATCGAGGAAGCCGTCGGCCACGCCGAGGCCCTCGACGTCACCCGCGCCGTCAGCCACTGGAAGGCCCAGGGCCTGGACCTGGCGCCGCTGTTCCACGTGCCCGAGCTGCCCGAGGGCGCGGTGCGCCACCGCGTCGTCGAGCAGGACCACGGCCTGGAGAAGGCGCTCGACAACGAGCTGATCAAGCTCGCCGCCGACGCCCTGTCCGCCACCGGCGCCGCCGACGCGGCCCCGGTCCGCGCCCAGGTCGCCATCCGCAACATCAACCGCACGGTCGGCACCATGCTCGGCCACGAGGTGACCAAGAAGTTCGGCGGCGCGGGCCTGCCCGACGACACCATCGACATCACCTTCACCGGCTCCGCGGGCCAGTCCTTCGGCGCCTTCGTCCCGCGCGGCGTCACGCTGCGCCTGGAGGGCGACGCCAACGACTACGTCGGCAAGGGCCTGTCCGGCGGCCGGATCATCGTCCGCCCGGACCGCGGCGCCGACCACCTCGCCGAGTACAGCGTCATCGCCGGCAACACCATCGGTTACGGCGCCACCGGCGGCGAGATGTTCCTGCGCGGCAGGACCGGCGAGCGGTTCTGCGTCCGCAACTCCGGCGCGCTGGTCGTCTCCGAGGGCGTCGGCGACCACGGCTGCGAGTACATGACCGGCGGCCAGGCGGTCGTCCTGGGCGAGACCGGACGCAACTTCGCGGCCGGCATGTCCGGCGGCACCGCCTACGTCATCGACCTCGACCGGGACAACGTCAACGCCGGCAACCTCGGCGCGATCGAGGCCCTGGACGACACCGACAGGGAATGGCTGCACGACGTGGTGCGCCGGCACGCCGAGGAGACCGGCTCCACGGTCGCGGGCAAGCTGCTCGCCGACTGGTCCGCGTCGGTCGAGCGGTTCAGCAAGATCATCCCCAGCACGTACAAGGCAGTGCTCGCCGCCAAGGACGCCGCCGAGCGAGACGGTCTCTCCGAGTCCGAGATCACCGAGAAGATGATGGAGGCGGCGACCAATGGCTGACCCCAAGGGCTTTCTGAACCACGGCCGCGAGGTCGCCGCCTCCCGTCCGGTCGAGGAGCGCGTCAGGGACTTCAAGGAGGTCTACGTCCCCGGCTCGCTGCTGCCGATCATCAGCAAGCAGGCCAGCCGGTGCATGGACTGCGGCATCCCGTTCTGCCACAACGGCTGTCCGCTCGGGAACCTGATCCCCGAGTGGAACGACTACGCCTACCGCGAGGACTGGTCCGCCGCCTCCGAGCGGCTGCACGCCACCAACAACTTCCCGGAGTTCACCGGCCGCCTGTGCCCGGCCCCGTGCGAGGCGGCGTGCGTGCTCGGCATCAACCAGCCGCCGGTCACCATCAAGAACGTCGAGGTCTCCATCATCGACCAGGCGTGGGACAGCGGCAGCGTCGTGCCGCAGATCCCCGAGCGCCTGTCCGGCAAGACCGTCGCGGTGATCGGCTCGGGCCCGGCGGGACTCGCCGCCGCCCAGCAGCTCACCCGGGCCGGCCACACCGTCGCCGTCTACGAGCGCGCGGACCGCGTCGGGGGCCTCCTGCGGTACGGCATCCCCGAGTTCAAGATGGAGAAGCGGCACATCAACCGCCGTATCGAGCAGATGCGCGCGGAGGGCACCCGGTTCCGCACCGGCGTCGAGGTCGGCCGCGACATCCAGGCCGGCGACCTGAAGAAGCGCTACGACGCCGTCGTCCTCGCCGTCGGCGCCACCACCGCCCGCGATCTGCCGGTCCCCGGCCGTGAACTCAAGGGCGTGTACCAGGCGATGGAGTACCTGCCCCTGTCCAACAAGGTCCAGGAGGGCGACTACGTCACCTCCCCGGTCTCGGCCGAGGGCAAGCACGTCGTGGTCATCGGCGGCGGCGACACCGGCGCCGACTGCGTGGGCACCGCCCACCGCCAGGGCGCCGCCTCCGTCACCCAGCTGGAGATCATGCCCCGCCCCGGAGACGAGCGGAACCAGGTCACCCAGCCCTGGCCGACCTTCCCCATGCTCTACAAGGTCACCTCGGCGCACGAGGAGGGCGGCGAGCGGGTCTACTCCGTCTCCACCACCCACTTCGAGGGCGACGAGGACGGCAACGTCCAGTGGCTCCACCTGACCGAGGTCGAGTTCATCGACGGCAGGCTCACCCCGAAGCCGGGCACCGAGCGCAGGATCCCGGCCCAGCTGGTCACCCTCGCCATGGGCTTCACCGGCACCGACCGGGAGAACGGCCTGGTCGAGCAGTTCGGCCTGGAACTGGACGAGCGCGGCAACATCGCCCGTGACGCCGACTTCCAGACCAACGTCCCCGGTGTCTTCGTCGCCGGTGACGCCGGCCGCGGCCAGTCGCTCATCGTCTGGGCGATCGCCGAGGGCCGCTCGGCCGCCAAGGGCGTCGACAGCTACCTGACCGGTGCCAGCGAACTGCCGGCCCCGATCCGCCCGACGGACCGCGCGCTGACGGTCTGACGCCCCACCAGGACTGTCCCGTACAACGGCGTACGGGTCACAGACGGCGCCCGCCCCCGTCCCCGACCGGACATGGGGCGGGCGTCGCCGTACCCGCTCCGCCGCCACGAGCTGGGGCGACCCGGGCCACGAGGACCGTGGGACCGGGACCGGGCAGCGGTGGCACGGGGGGACGACGGGCACTGCTCATCGGCGTCCGGGGGACACCGGATCTCGCCGGCGTCCCCGAGCTGGGGGAGCGGTATCCGGACAGGAGAAGAGGCGAGCCCGGTCCGGCTCAGGGCACTCGGTACGTGTCCCCGTACACCTGCCACTCCAAAGGCGTCGCCAGCTCCGTGTTCCCGGCCTCCAGGAACCGCCGCTGGGCGGTGTCGACGCGGGTGGTGTCGCCGTCCCGGCTGTTGCGCAGGGCCTCGCGGCGGACGTCGAGGAAGGCGTTCAGGTACGTCTTCTCGTCGCCGCCCTCGGCCGGGGTCTTCGCCTGGCGCACGGCCTGCTCGCGCAGCCCGTAGAAGCCGTCCCGCTCGGTGTCCGGGCCGTGGAAGATGATCGCGTCGTAGTACACGAACTGGCCCAGCGTGGACAGCCCGTCCAGCTTGGCCAGGCGCACGGACGGATCGAAGTAGACCCGGTCGCGCTCCTCCTCCTGCGCCTCGCGGAACGCCGGGACCTCGGCCTCCGCCCGCCAGGCGTCCGTGAACCCGGGGTCCAGGCCCTCGTGGGAATCCGTGCCGTCGACCTCGCGCAGGGCGGGCAGATGGCGGGCGAGGCCGTTGCCGGGGTGGTCGTCGGTGTACCGCTCGACCAGGGTGAGCAGGTCGTGGGTGCCGGTGCAGAAGCCGGCGATGCCCGCCGTGTAGCCCTGCCCGTCGCCGAGGTCCTCGATGCTGCCGTAGAGGCTGCGCCAGTCCAGCGTGGAGTTGTCGGCGCTCGCCACGAGCCGCTGCGCCAGCTCCTTCTTGTCCGGGGCGGACAGCCCGGCCGGCAGGCCGGCGATCACCGCGTCGTCCTGCTCCCGTTCCCGCTCGGCCCGGTCCTTGGCCTCCTCACGGGCCGACCCGGCGGTGGCCGCGGGCGGGCCGGACACCCGCTCGCCGGAGTCGGCCGGCGCCAGGAAGAAGACCGCCGCCGTCGCCACCACCGGCACGGCCGCGAAGAACAGCACCCCGCGCCTCACGCCGCGCCCCCGCCCGTCAGCGCCGCCACCCGGGCCAGCACCGCCACCGCCAGCACCACCAGCAGCGCGGCGCACGCCCCCGCCTGGACCAGCGTCCGGCGTCCGTCCCGGGGCGCGTACGCGAACGCCGCCGCCACCAGACCGCCGGCCACCAGACCGCCCAGGTGGCCCTGCCAGGAGGTGAGCCCGGCGGAGATCAGCAGCCACAGCAGCAGATACGCCATGAACCGGTTGACCGGCCCCATGCCGGCGCCGACCCGGCGGGCCAGTACGTAGTACGCCGCCCCCAGCCCGAAGATGCCGCCCGAGGCGCCCACCGACGTCTGCCCGGGGTCGGCCAGCAGCACCACCAGGACCGAGCCGCCCAGCACCGCCAGCAGATAGAGCACGAGGTAGCGCAGGCGGCCGAGCATCGGCTCCACCACCCGGCCCAGCTGCCACAGCGCCACCATGTTCATCACGATGTGCAGCAGTCCGAACGTGCCCTCGGTGGGCTGCAGATGGAGGAAGCCGCCGGTCAGCAGCCGCTCCCACTCGCCGACCACGACGCCCTCGGCCTGGAAGCCGGACGGGTGGCCGGCCTGGTAGACGTAGTAACCGCCGTCCGGCCCGGTCAGCCGCGCGGCCAGCACCGAGAACCGGTCCACGATCTCCGGGCGGACCACCTCGGCGACGTAGGCCAGCGCGTTGAGCGCGATCAGCGCGTACGTCACCACGGGCGTCGCCGTGACCCGGCCGCCGACGATGGTCCGGGCCTGCCGGACCGACCGCGCCCCCTCCTTCACGCACTCCGGGCACTGGTGGCCGACGGACGCCTCGCGCATGCAGTCCGGGCAGATGTACCGCTCGCAGCGGGTGCAGCGGACATGACACTCCACCGCCGGATGGCGGTAGCAGGTCGTGACGACGGGCTCGGACTCCAAGAGCCGGCTCCTCTGCGGTGGTGAGGGACGGGCGGCGGCGAACAAAATAGCGAACTCCTGTGGACGGGCTGAGAGCAGGGTCGGCCCGTGCCGTAACCTCGGCAGCCTGTGCCGTGGTGCGAATGGGGGAGTCCGGATGGCCGCGATCAGCCTGAGCAAGATCGAGGAGAGCGCGCCCGCGCTGGTCAGCCTCTACAAGAGCGCCGGTGCCTCCCTGGGCAGACACGGACTGGACGGGCAGCGGGCCGCCGTCTACCTCGTCGTCGACCACTCCGGCTCCATGAAGCCGTACTACAAGGACGGCAGCGTGCAGGCGCTCGCCGACCGGGTGCTGTCGCTCTCCGCGCACCTCGACGACGACGGCACCGTGCCGGTCGTGTTCTTCTCGACCGACGTCGACGCGGTCACCGACATCGCGCTCGCCGACCACCAGGGACGGATCGAGCGGATCGTGGCGGGCCTGGGCCACATGGGCAAGACCGCCTACCACCTGGCCATGGACGCCGTCATCGACCACTACCTCGACAGCGGCTCCACCGCCCCCGCCCTCGTCGTCTTCCAGACCGACGGCGGCCCGGTCAACCGGCTCGCCGCCGAGCGCTACCTCTGCAAGGCCGCCCGGCTGCCCCTGTTCTGGCAGTTCATCGGCTTCGGCGACCGGGGCAGCAAGCAGTTCGACTATCTGCGCAGACTCGACGAACTGGCCGTCCCCGGCAAGCGAGTGGTCGACAACGCCGGCTTCTTCCACGCCGGACAGGACCCGCGCACGGTCTGTGACGCCGAGCTGTACGACCGTCTGGTGGGCGAGTTCCCCAAGTGGCTGGTGGAGGCGCGGGCCCAGGGGATCGTCACCGGGAGCTGACGGGCGCCGGGGAGCGTCACCGCAAGGCGACGGGCGCCGGGCACCGGCAGGCGACGGGCGCCGGGCACCGGCACCGGAAGCTGTCGGGCGCCGGGGCGCCCGGCTCACGTATCGCACTCCAGCACCGTCCGGCACAGCCCGCACCGCGCCCGTACCCGGCCCCGCACCGGAACCCGGATGCGCTGGTGACAGGTCGGGCACGGGAACGAGACCCGCAGCGGGCCCCGGGTGTCCGGGGTGAACGCGTACGGCGCACCGCCGCCCGCACCGCCGGACGGATGGTCCTGCGCGTGCCGCCGGTCCCGGGCGTAGCGGCGGCGGCCCGCCCAGCCGGCCGCCGTCAGCGGCGGCTGCCGCTCGTCCCGGCGGGCCCGCTCCCGGCCCTCCACGTACGCCGAGTACGCCTGCGGACTGGTGAACCACACCGACGGGTCCTCACCGAACACCAGCGCCCGCTTGGCCAGCACGTACCCGAACTCCTCCGGCGTCAGGTACCCCAGCTTCTGCGAGGACGCCGCGTCCTCGCGGTACGCGTCCAGCAGCAGCCACCCCGCGCCCAGGTACGTCGTCACCGTGTCGGTCAGGATCTCGTTGTCCCGCGTGCCCGGGAACGACAGCCCCAGACGGTGCAGGTACACATGGGTCACCTCGTGCGCCAGCGCGGCACCGATGTCCCGGCGGTGGGTGCGGAAGCGGTCGTTCAGCTCGACGAAGTACTCCGGCCCGGCGGCCAGTTCGACATTGGCCGCCTGGGGCATCGCACGGAAGGAGACGATCAGCCGCGCGTCCGGGAGACGGTAGTGCCGCACCAGTTCCCGGGCGACCCGCTGCGCCCCCAGATACAGGTCGTCGGTGTCGCAGAACGCCACGTCGGCCGGTGCCACACTGACCGCGAAGGTCTGGACGGTGTCGTACGACAACCGCCTGTACAGCGCGGTGACGGCGGCCCGCACCGTCTCCAGGTGCGGGTAGCCGTGCTCGACCGGCCCGTCGTTCGCCACGTCCGTACCCCCAAGACGCCGGAACCCGGTTCCCACTGTACGGGGCACCGCACCGGCCCGCCCCGCGGCCGACTGCGGAAAGCCGCCCCGCCCGCGCCCCCCCGCCGGGTGCTGAGACGGCCCGGCGCCGCCCCCGCCCCGCCCCGTAGGCTGACCTGTCATGACCACCAGCAACACCGGTAACAGTGGAGCCGACCCCGCCGTCCGCGAGGAGCTCGCCCGGCTGCGCGACAGCATCGACAACATCGACGCCGCCGTCGTCCACATGCTCGCCGAGCGCTTCAAATGCACCCAGCAGGTCGGCCACCTCAAGGCCCGCCACCAGCTGCCGCCCGCCGACCCGGCCCGCGAGGCCGAGCAGATCACCCGGCTGCGGACCCTGGCCGAGAGCGCCAAACTCGACCCGGCCTTCGCCGAGAAGTTCCTGAACTTCATCATCGCCGAGGTCATCCACCACCACGAGCGCATCGCCGAGGACGCCGGCACCGAGACCGCCTGAAACGCGCCTGACCCGCCGACCCGCCCGACCTGCCCGACGCGCCCGAGGCTGTACCCGGGGGAGTGACACGGGGACGTGCACGGGGCATGCTGCGCTGTGCACCCCCCTCGCCGTACAGCCGTGCGCCCTCGTGCCGCACAGCCGTGCACCCCTTGCCGCACAAGCCTTGCCGCACAAGGGAGGACGTCGGGAAATGCCGTCGGACGCCGGAACACCGCCGGACGCCGGAACACCGCCGGACGCTGGAACACCGCCGGGCGCTGGAACACCGCCGGGCGCCGGAGCACCCTCGGACGCCGGAATACTGATCGTCGACGACCACGAGGACACGCTGTACGCCCTGGAGGCCGCCCTCGCCCCGCTCGGCTACGGCCTGCGGCGGGCCACCAGCGGCGACCAGGCGCTCAAGCAGGTCCTGCGCGGCCAGGTCGCCCTGCTCCTCCTCGACGTACGGATACCCGGCGTCGACGGGCTCGACGTGGTCCGCTACATGCGCCGCGTGGAACAGACCCAGCACATCCCGGTCGTCCTCCTCACCGGCTTCGGCTTCGACCCGGAGCTGAGCGCCACCGCCTTCCGCCTGGGCGTCGCCGACCTGGTCCTCAAACCCGTGGACCCCTGGGCCCTGCGCACCAAGGTCCGCCACCTCTACGAGACCCACCGGCGCCACCTCGCCCTCCAGCGGGAGGTGCGCGACCTGCGCGCCCGCCTGCGGGAGCACACCGGGAACGGCCCCACCCCTCCCGGCCGCCCCCACCCCGACGCCCCCGCCCCGCGCTCCCGGCCCCGGGGAGCGCGCGAGGGGGAGCGCGACAGCCTCCAGAAAGACCGGACATAGGCCGCGTACCGAACCGCCCCTGTGCCCTCCGACCGGCATCGGGCAGCATGTCGTCCATGTCCGTACTGACGCGCGACGAAGCGCAGACCCGTGCCCGGCTCCTCGACGTCCACCACTACACGATCGCCCTCGATCTGACCGGTGGGGACGAGACCTTCGACTCCCTCACCACCATCCGCTTCACCGTCCGCGGCGACACGGAGCCCGCAGCCGGCACGGACACCTTCGTCGAGGTCAGGCCCGACCGGCTGCACAGCGTCACCCTCGACGGACACCCCCTCGACCCGGCGGACCTGGACGACAACCGCCTGCCCCTGAGGAACCTCACCCCCGGCGAACACGAACTGCGCGTCGACGCCGCCATGGCCTACTCCCGCACCGGCGAGGGCATGCACCGCTTCACCGACCCCGCCGACGGCGAGACGTACCTCTACACCCAGCTCTTCATGGACGACGTCCAGCGCGTCTTCGCCGCCTTCGACCAGCCCGACCTCAAGGCCCGCTTCGACCTCACCGTCCGCGCCCCCGAAGGCTGGACCGTCCTCGCCAACGGCGTCACCGAACTCACCGACGACGGCCGCTGGACCGCCGCCACCACCCCGCCCGTCTCCACCTACCTCGTCGCCGTCGCCGCCGGCCCCTGGCACTCCGTCACCACCGAACACCGCGGCCTGCCCTTCGGCATCCACTGCCGCCGCTCCCTCGCCCGGTACCTCGACGCGGACGCCGACGAGATCCTCGACATCACCCGCGCCTGCTTCGACCGCTACCACGAGAAGTTCGACGAGCCCTACCCCTTCGACTCCTACGACCAGGCGTTCGTCCCCGAGTTCAACGCCGGCGCCATGGAGAACCCCGGCCTGGTCACCTTCCGCGACGAGTTCGTCCACCGCTCCGCCGTCACCGACACCGAACGCCAGACCCGCGCCATGGTCATCGCCCACGAGATGGCCCACATGTGGTTCGGCGACCTCGTCACCCTGCGCTGGTGGGACGACATCTGGCTCAACGAGTCCTTCGCCGAGTACATGGGCTACCAGACCACCGCCGAGGCCACCCGCTTCACCGGACCGTGGACCGAGTTCGGCGTCACCCGCAAGTCCTGGGGCTACGACGCCGACCAGCGTCCCTCCACCCACCCCGTCGCCCCCGAGGACGTCCCCGACACCGCCTCCGCCCTCCTCAACTTCGACGGCATCTCCTACGCCAAGGGCGCCTCCGCCCTGCGCCAGCTCGTCACCTGGCTCGGCGAGAAGGACTTCCTGGCCGGCATCAACACCCACTTCGCCCGGCACAAGTTCGCCAACGCCTCCCTCGCCGACTTCATCGACTCCCTCGCCACCGCCACCGACCGCGACGTCCACGCCTGGGCCGACACCTGGCTGCGCACCACCGGCGTCGACACCCTCACCGCCACCGTCGACGCCCGCCCCGGCGCCTGGACGCTCGCCCTGCACCACGACGGCAGCCGCCCGCACCGCGCCACCATCGGCGTCTACGACCGCGACCTCAACGACGGCCGCACCCTCGTCCTGCGCGAGCGCTACGAGACCGACCTCCCCCAGACCGCCCCCGAGCCCCGCCCAGGCACCCGCCCCGCCCTCGTCGTCCCCAACGACCTCGACCACACCTACGCCAAGATCCGCCTCGACGCGAACTCCCTGGAGACCGCCCTGCGCGGCCTGGCCGAGATCCCCGACGCCCTCACCCGCACCGTGGTGTGGAACACCCTGCGCGACATGGTCCGCGACGGCGAACTCGCCCCCGACGACTACCTGGCCACCGCCGCCGCCCACCTCCCCGAGGAGACCGACCTCGCCCTCGTCCAGGGCGTCCTGGCCTTCGCCCACACCCACATCGCCGACCGCTACCTCACCCCCGGGCAGCGGCCCGCCGCCCTGGCCACCCTCACCGCCCTGTGCCGCGACCTCATCCGCCGCACCGAGGACGGCGACCACCCCGGGCGCCGCCTGATCGCCGTACGCCACCGCATCGCCACCGCCGCCCACCCCGAGACCATCGCCGCCTGGCTCGCCGACGGCACCGTCCCCGGCGGCCCCGAACTCGACCCCGAACTGCGCTGGCGCATCCTCACCCGGCTCGCCGTCCTCGGCGCCACCGACGAGGCGACCATCGCCGCCGAACTCGACCGCGACCCCAGCGCCACCGGCCAGGAAGGCGCCGCCCGCTGCCGCGCCGCCCTGCCCGACCCCGAGGCCAAGGCCCGCGCCTGGGACGCCATGTTCGGCTCCGACGACCTCTCCAACTACCTCTTCACCGCCACCGCCCAGGGCTTCTGGCAGCCCGAACAGGCCGACCTGGTACAGGAGTACGTGCCCCGCTACTTCCCCGACGCGGTCGCCGTCGCCGCCCGCCGCGGCCCCGCCATCGCCGCCGCCGCGGGCCGCTGGGCCTTCCCCGTCCACGCCGTCACCCCCGACACCCTCCGCCTCGGCGAGGACTGCCTGCGCGACGCCGCCCCCGTGCCGTCCCTGCGCCGCCGGCTCGTCGACGAACTGGACGACCTCGCACGGGCGCTCCGGGTCCGCGAGGCCCACGGCGCCTGACCCCACCCGGCGGAACCCGCCGCCGGCCCCCTCCCGGCCGGCGGCGCACGGTACACCACCTCCGGCCCGTCCTTCCCGTACGGCAGTACCTCCATCGGGTGCTGTTCACCGAACCCCCGGACGCGACCACCTCCCGCGTACACGCTGGAGGCCACCCCGCCGCGCCCCGGAGGACACCGATGAGCACCCCACCGCCCCTCGCCCCGGGTTCCGACGGTCCCCACGTCCCGGGGTCGTTGCCCGCTTTGGGTTCCGGCGGTCCCGATGTGCCGGGGTCGTTGCCCGCTTTGGGTTCCGATGGTCCCGATGTGCCGGGGCCGTCCACCGCTTCGAATTCCGACGGTCCCTGCGTCCTGCGGCCGCTGTTCGCTGCGGGTCCCGATGGTCCCGATGGTTCCGATGTGCCGGGGGCGTTGCCTGTTCCGGGGTTCGGCGGTTCGGATGTGCCGGGGCCGTCGCCCGCTGCGGGGTCCGGCGGTTCCGACGTGCCGGGGCCGTCACCCGCTGCGGGGTTCGGCGGTTCCGACGTGCCGGGGCCGTCACCCGCTTCGGGCTCTGACGGCTCCCTCGCCTCGGGTTCCGACGACAGCCCCTACGCCCCGCGCCCACCCCTCGCCTCGGGCCCCGACGGCCCCCACGCCCTCCGCTCCCTGCTCGACACCGTCCTGGACGCCCTCCGCACCGGCACCCGGGCCCGAGGCGGGCCGCTCCCCGCCGGCGGACCCGACGCCGTCGCCGCCCGCACCCGTGCCGCCCTCGGCGACGTCCTGCCCGACCACGGCGACCCCCGCGCCCTGCACACCCTCGTCACCGCCCTCGCCGCCGGCTCCGCCGACCCCGCCGACCCCCTGTGCGCCGCCCACCTGCACGGCCCGCCGCTCGCCGTCAGCGCCGCCGCCGACCTGGCCGCCAGCGTCCTCAACCCCTCCCTCGACTCCTGGGACCAGGCCCCCGCCGCCTCCGCCCTCGAAGCCCTCGTCACCCACGCGCTGGCCAGGGAGGCCGGTCACGCCGACGCCCTCGTCACCACCGGCGCCACCGAGTCCAACCACCTCGCCCTGCTCCTCGCCCGCGAAACCCGGGGACCGGCGACCCGCCTCGTCCACGGCGCCAACGCCCACCACTCACTGCCCCGCGCCGCCTGGCTCCTCGGCCTGCCCGACCCCGTCCCCGTACCCACCCCCGCGGGCACCCTCGACCCCGCCGCCCTCGACAACACCCTCGCCCGGCTCCCCGGCCCCGGCCACACCGCCATCGTGGCCGCCACCGCGGGCACCACCGACGCCGGCCTCATCGACCCCCTCCCGGACATCGCCGACATCTGCGCCCGCCACGGCGCCCGCCTCCACATCGACGCCGCCTACGGAGGCGGCCTCCTCTTCAGCGACCGCCACCGAGCCCG
This sequence comes from Streptomyces sp. NPDC016677, assembly GCF_055562815.1. Lineage (NCBI taxonomy): Bacteria > Bacillati > Actinomycetota > Actinomycetes > Kitasatosporales > Streptomycetaceae > Streptomyces > Streptomyces sp. NPDC016677. The sequence continues at coordinate 1,102,563 of NZ_JBVHEO010000001.1, forward strand.
GCTCACCGGCCTCGACCGCGCCCACACCATCGCCCTCGACCTGCACAAACTCGGCTGGCAACCGATCGCCGCCGGCCTCCTCACCGTCCGCGACCCCACCGACCTCACCGCCCTGCGCCAACGCGCCGACTACCTCAACGCCGACGACGACACCGACGCCGGCCTCCCCGACCTCCTCGGCCGCTCCCTGCGCACCACCCGCCGCCCCGACATCCTCAAGATCGCCGTCACCCTCAAGACCCTCGGCCGCACCGGCCTCGGCACCCTCGTCGACCACGTCCAGGCCCGCGCCCAGGACCTGGCCCGCCTCGTCGACGCCCGTCCCGCCCTGGACCTCTACGCCCCACCGCCCCTCAGCACCGTCCTGTTCCGCCCCGCCGGCGCCCCCGACCCCGCCGTCGCCGCCGTCCGCCGCACCCTGCTCACCGAGGGCCGCGCCGTCCTCGGCCGCGCCCGCGCCGACGGACGGCTGTGGCTCAAGGCCACCCTCCTCAACCCCCACGCCGGCCCCGGCGACCTCACCGCCCTCCTCGACCTCGTGGAAGGACACACCCCCCGATGAACACCACCACCCGGCCCCACGACCTGGCCGGCATCGGCATCGGCCCCTTCAACCTCTCCCTCGCCGCCCTCGCCCACCCCCTGACCGGCCTCGACACCGTCTTCTACGACCAGCGCCCCGCCTTCCACTGGCACCCCGGCCTCCTCATCGACGAGGCCCGCCTCCAGGTCCCCTTCCTCGCCGACCTCGTCACCCTCGCCGACCCCACCAGCCACTTCAGCTTCCTCAACTACCTCCGCACCCGCGAACGCCTCTACCCCTTCTACTTCTCCGAGCACTTCCACATCCACCGCACCGCCTACGACGCCTACTGCCGCTGGGTCTGCGAGAACCTCCCCTGCCTCCGCTTCGGCCACCAGGTCGACGCCGTCCGCTTCAACCCCGAACACGGCTGCTTCGAAGTCGACTACGCCCACCTCGACGCCGACGGAGAGGCCCACGCCCTCGGCCGCACCCACGCCAAGAACCTCGTCGTCGGCATCGGCACCGAACCCCACGTCCCCGAACCCCTCAAACCCCTCGCCGACGCCCCCGGCGTCCCCGTCCTGCACGCCGCCGACTACCTCGACCACCGCACCGCCCTGCTCACCGCCGGCCACGTCACCGTCGTCGGCACCGGCCAGTCCGGCGCCGAGATCTTCCTCGACCTGCTCCGCAACCGCCCCACCGGCCGCGAACGCCTGCACTGGATCGGCCGCACCGAGGCCATCACCCCCATGGAGTACTCCAAACTCGGCCTCGAACACTTCACCCCCGACTACACCCGCTACTTCCACGCCCTGCCCGAGAACGTCCGCGACCGCCTCGTCCCCGCCCAATGGCACCTCCACAAAGGCGTCGACGCCGGCACCCTCGCCGCCCTCCACGACGAGCTCTACCGCCGCTCCCTCACCGACGGCTGGCCCGACGCCGTCCTCACCCCCGGCGTCCGCGTCCGCACCGCCGGCCGCATCGCCACCACCCAGATCGAACTCCACCTCGAACACACCGAACAGAAAACCCGCTCCCGCCTCACCACCGACGCCGTCGTCCTCGCCACCGGCTACCGCGAACGCCCCCTCGACCAGCTCCTCGCCGGCCTCGACCCCTACCTGCGCCGCGACAACGCCAACCGCCCCCGCGTCGACGAACGCTTCCGCCTCCTCCTCGACCCCACCGTCACCACCGCCGGCTGCCACGTCTACGTACAGAACGCCGAGACCCACACCCACGGCGTCGGCGCCCCCGACCTAGGACTCGCCGCCTGGCGCAGCGCCACCATCCTCAACACCCTCACCGGCACCGACCCCTACCCCCTCCCGCGCCGCACCGCCTTCACCACCTTCGGCCTGGAACGACAACGGCCCCAGATCCCCTCCGCACGCGAGGCGAAAGTACTCACCCCGCTCACGGACGGAATCTGAGGCCACCCACGGCAACGGATCAGAACACCGGCGTACCGTCCCGCGTCAGCCGCCAGTCCACCGACGCGAAGTCGGCCGGGTCCAGCACACCCTTCGCCGTCACCCACTCGGCGATCCGCGTACGGATCTCCGTCGACTCCGACCACACCTCCTCGGCCGACGCCACATGCGGGAACGCCCCACCGCCATTGGCCCGGTAGTTGTTCACCGCCAGCACGAACCGCTGCGCGTCGTCCAGCGCCGCACCCCCGTACGTCAGGTTCTTGATCCGCGAACCCGCCGGCTGCGCGACGTCGATCTCGTACGCCAGCCCCGACACGTAGTCGTAGTTGTAATCCGGACGGCCGCCCGCGTTCGTCAGCTTCTCCACGTCCACCGCCGCGCCCGCCGCGGTCTGGACGTAGTACTCCGCCGAGTACTCCAGGTACGCCCGCACCTGAGCGCCCGTCATCACCTTCGCCACCAGCGTGTTGTCGTACACGTACAGACTCGACAGATCCCGGATCGTCACCTCGCCCGCCGGAATCTCCGACGTCCGCGAGAACGGCGACGCCTGCGCCAGCACCAGCAGCGACGCGTACTCCGTCCCCGCCAGCGCCGCCTTGACCACGTCCTCCTGCACCTTGGTGATCAGATCGATGATCGGCGCGTCCTTGTACCGCGCCTCCACCGTCGTCAACGTCTCCGTCGCCGTCCCCACCACCTGGTTGACGTACGCCACCACCAGCGCGTGCTCGTCCTTCAGCAACCGCGTGATCTTCGGATCGTCCGCCACCGTGCGGGAATCCCGCAGCGACGCCTTGACGGACTCCACCCGCCAACGGCCCTTCTCGTGCACCAGCTCGAAGTCGAACAGCGTCAGCCGCTCCGCGTAGCACAGCGGCTCCGACAGCACGACCTCCTCGCCGGTCTCCTCGTTGACGACCCGCTGCTCCGCGATCTCCGTGTGCGCGTGCCCGACCAGGATCGCGTCGATCCCCGGCACCTGCCGGGCCACATTCGCCGCCGCGTTCTCCACGTACGGCAACTGGTCACCGTACGACGACGTCCCCGAGGCCCCCGAGTGCGCCGAGACCACCACCACGTCCGCGCCCATCGACCGCAGCTTGGGCACCCACTTCGCCGCCTGCTCCTCAAGGCCGGGGAACGCCAGCTTTCCCTGCACGTACGCCTTGTCCCAGATCGCGATCCCCGGGTTGGTCAGCCCCAGCACCGCCACCTTCACCGGCGGCGCGCCCTTCACCCGGAACGTCTTCATGAAATACGGGGGAAAAGCGGGCTTCAGCGTCTTCGCGTCGACCGCGTTCGCACCCAGCAGCGGAAAATCACACTGCTCCTCGAACTTGCGCAGCGTCTCGATACCGTAGTTGAACTCGTGATTGCCCAGCGCCACCGCGTCATAACCGATCGCGTTCATCGCCTGAGCCATCGGATGCACCGGACCGCCCTCGGCGGTGATCGGGTCCACCTTCGCGTAGTAATACGTCAGCGGAGTCCCCTGAATCGTGTCACCCGCGTCCAGCAGCAGCGTATTGCCGCGGCCCTTCTCCTTGCGCACCTGGTCGATCAGCGTCGAGACCCGCGCCAGTCCCTGCGCGTTGCCCGCCGAGTCCGTGTACTCCGCGTCCTTGAAGTAGTCCCAGTTGAAGACGTGCCCGTGCAGGTCGGTCGTCCCCATCACCGTCAGCGAGTACCGCTTGCCCTTCGGCTTGTGCCCGTGGCCGGCGGGGGCCGCCTCGGCCGCCGGGGCCGCCGCCGCACCGGCCAGCGCCACCCCCGCCCCCGTCACGGCGGACCTCTTCAGAAACTTCCGGCGGTTCAACGGCATGCTGATCTCCTGGATGACGGGTCCTACGACCCACGTGGACAACGCGCGTAGATTGTGGCCGCTCAACACGACCGGCAACACCCCCCGCAGGTTTCGATCCGGTGACTCACCGGGGGCCGCACGGCCCGAAGCGGTGACAGAGCGGGACGTACGACCGCGACCGGCACCCCCGTGGGCGCCCGCGACCGCAGCGCCGCCGACCCTGTGAGCGACCATCGAAAAAACGCCCGAAAAGGCTGGGGAAAACTCCGCTGAATGCTCATCAGAGCACCCGGCCGCACAATTCGCCACTTGTCAAAAGGGCTTCACTCAAAGGTCGTTGAGCAGTCATGCACCGCCAATTCTCTACCCGCCGGTAAGTCATAGGCTCGCCTCATGCGCCGAGCGAAAATCGTCTGCACTCTGGGACCCGCCACCGACTCCTACGACCAGATCGAAGCACTGGTCGAGGCCGGCATGGACATCGCCCGCTTCAACCTCAGCCACGGCGGCCACGCCGAACACGAGGAGCGGTACCGACGGGTCCGCAAGGCGTCCGACGCGACCGGCCGCAGCGTCGGACTCCTCGCCGACCTCCAGGGCCCGAAGATCCGCCTGGGCACCTTCACCGAAGGCCCCGTACTCCTCGAACGCGACGACTCCTTCACCATCACCGTCGAGGACGGCGCCGAGGGCGACCGCACCGGCTGCGGCACCACCTACGCGGGCCTCGCCGACGACGTCACCCCCGGCGAACGCGTCCTCGTCGACGACGGCAAGGTCTGCCTCGAAGTCACCGCCGTCGACGGCCCCCGCGTCCGCACCCGCGTCGTCGAGGGCGGCATGGTCTCCGACCACAAGGGCCTCAACCTCCCCGGCGTCGCCGTCTCCGTCCCCGCCCTCTCCAAGAAGGACGAGGACGACCTGCGCTGGGCGCTGCGCACCGGCTTCGACGTCATCGCCCTCTCCTTCGTCCGCAGCGGACGCGACATCCACGACGTCCACCGCATCATGGACGAGGAGGGCCGCCGCCTCCCCGTCATCGCCAAGGTCGAGAAGCCCCAGGCCGTGGAGGACCTCGACGGGATCGTCGCCGCCTTCGACGGCATCATGGTCGCCCGCGGCGACCTCGGCGTCGAAATGCCGCTGGAACAGGTCCCGATCGTCCAGAAACGCGCTGTCAAACTCGCCAAGCGCAACGCCAAACCGGTCATCGTCGCCACGCAGATGCTCGACTCGATGATCGACAACGCCCGGCCCACCCGCGCCGAGGCCTCCGACGTCGCCAACGCGGTCCTCGACGGCACGGACGCGGTGATGCTCTCCGGCGAGACCAGCGTCGGCAAGCACGCGATCGACGCGGTCCGCACGATGGCCCGCATCGTCGAGGCGGCGGAGGAAGGCCTCCTCGCCGGGGGTCTGCCCCCGCTCACCGGTCACACCAAGCCCCGCACCCAGGGGGGTGCGGTCGCCCGCGCGGCGGCCGAGATCGGTGACTTCCTCGGCGCCCGCTTCCTGGTCGCCTTCACCCAGTCCGGCGACACGGCCCGCCGCCTGTCCCGCTACCGCTCGCCCATCCCCCTCCTCGCCTTCACCCCCGAACCGTCCACCCGCTCCCAGCTCAACCTGACCTGGGGCGTGGAAACCTTCCTCGGCCCCCACGTCGACTCCACGGACGCGATGGTCGCCCAGGTGGACGAACTGCTCCTCCAGTACGGCCGCTGCCAGAAGGGCGACGTAGTGATCATCACGGCGGGCTCGCCGCCGGGGGTGTCGGGCACGACCAACATGGTGCGGGTGCACCGCATCGGCGAGGACTAGTCACTTCTGAGGACCGGTCAGTACTTCGGACCCACATGAGCGTCCATCAGAGCCACGGAGGCTCTGCGGGCCACGGAGATGTTGTACGGGTTTCCGTGACGAGTGCAGTGGGTCCACGCGACACCGAGTCCGTCGAGGGTGTCGGTGTAGAGGCGGCGGATGTCGTCCGACACGTTGGTGAAGAAGTACCGCGGGTACTCGTACCGCTTCCACTCCCCGCCGACGAGCCGGGTGGTCCAGTTGGTGATCCGGCAGCCGTCGGAGTGGACGAGCCCGCGGACGAGTTCCCAAGGGTGGGCGTCGACGATGGTCTGCTGCCAGGGGTCGAGTGCGATGCCGCGTTCGTGCTTCTTCCCGGGACCGTGCTGGGGAAAGAGGCGGGGCCAGTGGCGCGAGTAGCTGGTCACCATGACGTAGCCCTCTTTCTGCAGCGCGTACACACCCAGCCCCGGGCGTACCAGTGTGATCGCTTCCCGGCACCGCCGGATGAGTCCGGGCCACGCGTCCGCGCAGGCGATCCGCAGGTAGAAGCCACTGCCACGGGGGTGGGGGCTGATGCAGCCGTCCCCCAGGTACAGCCCCAGCAGATAGGCGTACGACCGCTCGCACGCGGGCGGTCCGGGGTCCGGCGTAGCCATGCGAGGGAGCGGCTCCAAGCGGTCGAGCCAGGCGCGGATCGCGGCCCGGGAGATGCCCGTCTCCCTGCTCACCGAATTCAGGCTGCGGCCCTGTGCCACGAGCGCGAGCGCTCGCTTGCGTGTGCTGACGTCGTACATGGGGTCACTGTGGAGGCGGTGGCACCTCGACACGCAGCAAAAAGCGGATGTTCACGAGAACGTGGACATCCGCTTATCGATGGCGCCCTTCGAATTGAAGGAAAAGTGCCCCGGGTCGGACTCGAACCGACACTGTATGGGTTTTGAATCCATTGCCTGCTGCCAATTGGGCTACCGGGGCTCGTAGGATCGAAGGTTCCATCGACCCTGAGCGCGTCCACCTTACCGTAGCTAGGTAGGCTCTTGTCAGCAGTACCCCTGCCCCGAACGAGGAGCCCACGTGACCGCCCCCGAGTCGCCCCAGCCCGCCGACGTGACCGATGACGACAAGTCGCACGTGCCTCCGCTGACGACCCGTGTCGTCATCGCCGAGGACGAGGCGCTCATCCGGCTGGATCTCAAAGAGATGCTGGAGGAAGAGGGGTACTCCGTCGTCGGCGAGGCCGGCGACGGTGAGCAGGCCGTCGAGCTGGCCCGTGAGCACCGCCCCGACCTGGTGATCCTGGACGTGAAGATGCCCAAGCTGGACGGCATCTCCGCGGCCGAGAAGATCGCCGGCGAGAGCATCGCCCCGGTGCTGATGCTGACCGCGTTCTCGCAGCGCGACCTGGTGGAGCGGGCGCGGGACGCGGGTGCGATGGCGTACCTGGTGAAGCCGTTCTCCAAGAGCGACGTCGTTCCGGCGATCGAGATGGCCGTCTCGCGGTTCACGGAGCTGAAGGAGCTGGAGAAGGAGGTCGCGGACCTCTCCCAGCGGCTGGAGACGCGCAAGCTGGTGGACCGCGCGAAGTCGGTGCTGCAGACGGAGTACGGGCTGACCGAGCCGGCCGCGTTCCGGTGGATCCAGAAGACGTCGATGGACCGGCGGATGTCGATGCAGCAGGTGGCCCAGGCGGTCATCGACGACGCCGCGGAGAAGAAGGCGCCCAAGGACAAGGGCTGAGCGTTCGCGCGCGTACGGCTGAGGCCCGCGTCCCCGGCCGGGGACGCGGGCCTCAGCCGTACCGCGGGGTCAGTCCTCGCCGAGGTACGCCTTGCGGACCGACTCGTCGTGCAGGAGGTCCTGCCCGGTGCCGGACAGGACGATGCTGCCGACCTCCATGACGTGCCCCTGGTCCGCGAGGGACAGCGCCGCCTGGGCGTTCTGCTCGACGAGCAGGATGGTCGTCCCCTGGGACTTCAGCTCGGCGATGGTCGCCATGATCTTCTGCATCATGATCGGGGAGAGGCCCATGGAGGGCTCGTCGAGCATGAGCAGTTTCGGCTGGGACATCAGGGCCCGGCCCATGGCGAGCATCTGCTGTTCGCCGCCGGAGAGGGTGCCCGCGGCCTGCTTGCGGCGTTCGCCCAGGATGGGGAAGAGGCCATAGGCGCGCTGGATGTCCTTCTCGATGCCCGTCCTGTCGCTCCGCAGGAACGCGCCGAGGCGCAGGTTGTCCTCGATGGTCATGCGGGGGAAGATGTGCCGGCCCTCGGGGGAGTGGGCGAGTCCGAGGGAGACGATCTGGTGGGCGGGGACCTTCTTCAGTGACCTGCCGTTGAAGCGGATCTGGCCGCCGACCGGTTTGAGCAGGCCGGAGAGGGTGCGCAGGGTGGTGGTCTTACCGGCGCCGTTGGTGCCGATGAGGGTGACGACCTCGCCGGCGTCGACGGTGAAGGAGATGCCCTTGACGGCTTCGATCTTGCCGTAGGCGACGCGGAGGTCCTCGACCTCCAGGAGTGCGGTCATCGGTCGTTCTCCTTGGGGGCGTGGGCCTCGGCGGCCTCCACCTCGGCCGCTTCGGCCGCGCCGGGGTCGTTCTCCAGGGGTTCGCCGAGGTAGGCGGCGATGACGCGTTCGTCGCCCTGGACGGTGGCGCTGTCGCCCTCGATGAGTTTCTCGCCCTGGACGAGGACGGCGACGCGGTCGCAGAGGTTGAAGATGAACCGCATGTCGTGCTCGATGACGAGGACGGCGATGCCCTGGTCGCGGATGGCGAAGACGAGTTCCTCGGTGGCGCGGGTCTCCTGGGGGTTCATGCCGGCGGTCGGCTCGTCCAGGAGCAGCAGGCCCGGTTCGCTGGCCAGTGCGCGGGCGATCTCCAGCTTGCGCTGTTCGCCGTAGGGGAGGTTGCGGGCGAGGTGGTCGGCCTTGGCGGCGAGGCCGACGAACTCCAGGAGTTCGGTGGCGCGGGCCCGGGAGGCGGCCTCCGCCTTGTGGAAGCCGGGGCCGCGCAGGACGGCGGACCAGAAGCCTTCCTTGGTGCGGGTGTGGCGGCCGACGAGGACGTTCTCCAGGACGGTCATGTTGGCGAAGAGGCGGATGTTCTGGAAGGTGCGGGCGATGCCTGCGGCGGTGACCTTGAAGGATTTCGGCGGCAGGACCTTGTCCTTGTAGCGGACTTCGCCCTCGGTGGGGATGTAGAGGCCGGTGAGGCAGTTGAAGAAGGTGGTCTTGCCGGCGCCGTTGGGGCCGATGAGGCCGACGATCTCGCCGCTGCGGACGGTGAGGTCGACGCCGCGTACGGCGGTGAGGCCGCCGAAGCGCATGGTGACGCCGCGGGCGTCGAGGACGGTCCGGCCGGGGGCGGCGGTGTCCTTGGGCATGGTGTCGGTGGTGGTCATGGTGGTCAGGCCCCTGTCTTGCCGAGGGCCGCGGGCGCTTCGGCCTCTTCGTGGAATTCGAGCTGCCGGCGGCGGTTGGGGATGAGTCCCTCGGGGCGGAAGCGCATCAGCAGGACGAGCGCGAGTCCGAAGGCGAAGAGCTGGTAGTCGCCGAGGAACTGGAGCTTGTTCGGGATGAGGAAGAGCAGTGCGGCGCCGAGGAGGGGGCCGCCGATGGTGCCCATGCCGCCGAGGACGACGGCGGCCAGCAGGAAGGCGGAGTTGGGCGGTGTGGTGCCGGCGAAGAGGTACTGCTCGGGGGTGACGGTGTAGGTGACGTGGGCCTGGACGGTGCCGGCGAGGCCGGCGAGGGAGGCGCCGACGGCGAAGGCGATGAGTTTGACGCGGAAGCCGTTGATGCCCATGGCGAGGGCGGCGGTCTCGTCCTCGCGGATGGCGACCCAGGCGCGGCCGATGCGGGAGTCGCCGCTGCGCCGGAAGACGAGGACGACGACGGCCGTGATGAGCAGCATCAGGAAGAAGTAGTTGGCGAAGCGTCCGATGGTGAAGCCGGCGATGTCGTGCTGGGCGCCGAGGTCCCAGCCGAGGATCTTGAGGTCGGGGATGCCGGCGATGCCGTTGGCGCCGTTGGTGACGTCGGGTCCCGAGGTGCCGTCGAGGTTGTTGGCGGTGATGCGGAAGATCTCGCCGAAGCCGAGGGTGACGATGGCGAGGTAGTCGCCGCGCAGCCGCAGGGTGGGGGCGCCGATGAGGACGCCGAAGATCAGGGAGGCGGCGGCGCCGACGAGGACGGCGGCCCAGAAGGGGAAGTGGACGTCGATGGGGCTGGTGGGGGAGCCGGAGACGAGGGAGGCGGCGTAGGCGCCGACGCCGAGGAAGGCGACGTAGCCGAGGTCGAGGAGTCCGGCGAGGCCGACGACGATGTTCAGGCCGAGGGCGACGGTGGCGAAGATGAGGATGTAGACGCCGATGGTGGCGTACTGGTCGTCGGTCTGGGTGAAGGGGAAGAGGGCGGCGGCGATGAAGGCGCCGAAGACGGTGATGTTCTGGTGCCGGGCGGTGATCTGGGAGATCTGGGCGATCAGGCCGGTGCGGTGCAGGGCGCTGAAGCCGAAGCCGGCGGTGATGAGGAAGCCGACGAAGAGTTCGTCGTACTCGGTGCCGATGCCGTAGGTGAAGACGGTGAGGGCGACGGCGAGGACGGCGACGATGATGAGGATCTCGGCGTAGGAGGGCAGGGCGGGTGCGGGGCGGGGGGTGCCGCCGGCGAAGGCGGCCCTGACGGTCCCCCAGCTCTGCGAGGTGCGGTGCCGGAACTGTTCCCAGCCGGTGTCGTCGGGGTCGACGGGGTCGGGGGCGGGTCGTTCGAAGGGGAGGGCGAGGGCGCCGAGGAAGGCGGCGAGGGTGACGGCGGCGGCGACGTAGCCGCCGGGTTCGAGGTTGACGACGCCGCCGAGCTGGGCGCTGATGGCGATGACGGTGTACCAGGTGGTGGCGAACGCGGCGAGGGCGGCGAACTTGACGGCCGCGTCGGCGCCGGCGGGGGTGAGCCATCGCAGGCCCTTGACGCCGTAGGAGGCGGTGCCGAGGAGGGCGGTGAGGGCGCCGGCGACGAGGACGAGGATCTGGAGGCCGCCGGGGTAGCCGTAGACGGTGAGGTCGCCGGGGAAGGCGTCGGTCCAGGTCCAGGCCAGGAAGGTGGAGGCGACGGTGAGGAGGCCGCCGCCGGTGGCGAGGGCGCGTCCGAGGTGCGGGGGGATGCCGATGAGGCCGGTGGGGGCGCCTGGGGCGGGGGCGTCCGGGGTCTTCGGGGTGGTGGTCTGTGTGGTCATCGGTGTCACGCCCTGTCCGCAACGCGTTCGCCGAGCAGGCCCTGTGGCCTGAGCAGCAGCACGAGGATGAGGAGGATGAAGGCCCAGACGTCGGCCCAGGACTGGCTGCCGAACTGTTCCAGGCCGGGGATGTCGGCGATGTAGGCGGCGGCGAGGGTTTCGGCGACGCCGAGGACGATGCCGCCGATCATGGCGCCGTAGATGTTGCCGATGCCGCCGAGGACGGCGGCGGTGAAGGCCTTGAGGCCGAGGATGAAGCCCATGCGGAAGTCGATCTGGCCGTACTTGAGGCCGTTGGCGACGGCTCCGACGGCGGCGAAGAGGGCGCCGAGGGCGAAGGCTATGACGATGATGCGGTCGGTGTTGACGCCCATCAGCTTGGCGGTGTCCGGGTCCTGGGCGGTGGCCTGCATGCCGCGTCCGGTGCGGGTGCGCATCACGAAGTAGGCGAGGAGGGCCATGCTGACGGGGGCGGCGATCAGCAGGAAGATGTCGCCGGTCTGGATGGTGACGTCGCCGATGTGGAAGGGGCCGCCGTCGATCTGGGGGAAGGTGCGGGCGGACTTGGCGTCGGGGTACCAGGCCCAGACCGCCTGCTGGAGGGCGAGGGAGAGGCCGATGGCGGTGATGAGGGGGGCGAGGCGGGGGGCTCCGCGCAGGGGGCGGTAGGCGAAGCGTTCCGCTCCTACGGCGACCGTGACGGCGACGATCATGGCGCCGATCAGCATCAGCGGCAGGGCGATCCACATGGAGGTGCCGTCGGGCAGGATGTAGACGTAGACCGTGAGGGCGCCGAAGGCGCCGGTCATGAAGATCTCGCCGTGGGCGAAATTGATGAGCTGGACGATGCCGTAGACCATGGTGTAGCCGATGGCGACCAGCCCGTACATGGATCCCAGTAGCAGGCCGTTGACCAGCTGCTGCGGCAGTTCGTTCACCGCATGTCCTCCGAGACGTTCGGATGTTTCGACGGATGTTGGCCGGATGCGTGAGCGCGCGGGGCGCCTGTGGAACAGCGCCCCGCGCGGCTCGGTGCAGGTGCGGGTGGGTCAGCCGGTGTAGGTACCGGACTTGACGTCGTCGAAGGCTCCGTTCTCGACGGAGTACACGGTGAGCTGCTTGTTGGTGGCGTCACCGAACTCGTCGAAGGAGACCTTGCCGGTCACTCCGTCGAAGGACACGTTCTGCATGGCCTCGGTGACCTTGGCGCGGGCGTCGTCGGGGAGTTCGCCGCCGTTGTCCTCGACGACCTTCTTGACGGCCTCGATGATGGCCCAGCCGGAGTCGTAGGAGTAGCCGCCGTAGGCCGCGTAGTCCTCCTTGTAGCCCTCCGCCTCGTAGTCGGCGACGAACTTCTTGGCGGAATCGAGGGTTTCCACGGGGGCGCCCACGGAGGTGGCGAGGTCGCCCTCACTGCCGGCGCCGGCGAGCTTGATGAAGGTGTCGTCCTTGATGCCGTCGCCGCCGACCAGCGGAATCTTGGCGCCGGCTTCCTTGATCTGCTTGCTCAGCGGGCCGGCCTGCGGGTATTCGCCGCCGTAGTAGACGACGTCGGCGCCGGAGTTCTTGACCTTGGTGGCGACCGAGGAGAAGTCCTTGGTGTCCGGGTTGATGTGTTCCGTGCCGACGACCTTGCCGCCGAGCTTCTTGAACTCTTCGGTGAAGGTGGCGGCGAGTCCGGCGCCGTAGGTCTTCTTGTCGTCGATGACGAAGACCTTCTTCTTCTTGGCGTCGTTGTAGACGTACTGCGCGGCGAACGGGCCCTGGATGGCGTCGGTGGTCGCGGTGCGGAAGTACGACTTGTACGGGCGGACCTTCTTGGTGCGCCAGTCCGGGCCCTGGGTGAGGGAGGGGCCGGTGTTGGCCGGGGAGACCTCGACGAGGTTGGCGGTGTCGAAGACCTTCTGCATCGACTCGCCGACGGAGGAGTTCAGGGGGCCGACGACGCCGAGGACGTCCTTGTTGGCGACGAACTTGGAGGCGTTCTGCTGGCCGACGGAGGGCTGGCCCTGGTCGTCGGTGGCCTCGATCTCGAAGGTGACGCCTTCGACGTACTTCTCCTTGTTGGCCGTCTTGACGGCGAGGTCCACGGAGTTCTTGATGCCCAGGCCCAGCGCGGACAGGTCGCCGGTCAGCGGGGCGTCGACGCCGATGACGACGGTGGTGCCGTCGCCGCCGGAGTCCGAGCCGCCGTCGTCGTCACGCGAGCCGCAGGCGGTGAGGGTGAGTGCTCCCGCCGCCAGAGCGGCGGTGATGGCGATGAGCGAACGTTGACGCACGGTCAGTCCTTTCCCTGGCACGGCCGCGTCCCCGTGGAGACGGCCGAGTCGAGCGCTGGGCCGAAATGACGTTCGGATGGCGCGGTGACTGGCCGTGACTCTAAGCGTGTGTGGGGAACGTGGAGGAGAGTCTGACGGAGGCTGTGACTCTCTTGTTATGACACCGCGTAATACAGAGCGGTATTGGCTGGGAAGAACGGTGGAATTCCGGCTGATTCGCCCTGTCCGCATGGTGAGAACCCGCAGGAGCGGCGAGGCGTGAACAGGCGTCTGGGGCGTTTTGCTGATTACGGGGAAACGTTGCCGCAGGCATCCTGAAGGGCCTCGGAGAGGTGTCGGGCATAGCGCGGTCCCAGGATGAAACTGTGGGTTTCTATTGCGCGCACATTACGCAGTGTTACATCCAGGAAAGGGAATCCGGCATTCCGAGGGACTTTCGCGCATTCCGTCACGCGGAAGGTGACGGTGATCTTGCGGGTGGAATGCGGCTTTATGCGGAAAGGCGCACGGGGGGACGACGACACCGAAAGACCGGCGTTGGCCTGCGTCACCCGCGTCACGGTGACGGACGGTCCGGACCGTACGGTCAGGGCCACCGTGAAGCCGAAGGCGCTGGTCGGGGCGGTGCCGGTGGGCGTGACCGGGGCCAGGTAGGCGAGGTGGACCACCTGGGAGGGGTAGGACGGCGGGGGAGCGGGGCGCGGCTGCGGCCGGCTCGCGTACAGGTAGCCGCCGGCCGTCAGCGCGCAGAGGGCGGCGGCGGTGACGAGGGCGGTACGGCGGTGGCGGCGGTGGTAGCGGCTGGTGAGGGCCCGGAGGGGACCGGCGGCCTCCCGGGCGTGCCGGACCTCGGTGCCTTCGCCGGGCTCGACGGGGCCGGTGCCGCTCACCGGGCCCACGGGGCCTCGGCCGTGCCGCCACCGCGCCGCGGCCGGGTGGCGGCGGTCGCCGGGGCGGCTGCCGACGTGACGGTCACGGCCGTCGACACGGCTGCTACGGCGAACACGGCTGCCACGGCTGCCGACGTGACCGTCGCGGCTGTCCGTGCGGCCGTCGGCACCGGCATCCGTACGGACGCCGGTGGTGCCGTCGTCGCGGGTGGTGCCGCACGTGGTGGCGCCGGGCCGCGTGGCGCCGCCTCCGGCCAGGGGGCTGCTCCTCCCCGTCCCATGACCCGACGCTAGGACGCCGGGGAACCGGGGGCAAGGCCCGTGGCGTCAGCCCGTCGCGCCCGCCCGGGCGGTGTCCCCCGGGTTCACGTCGCGCAGCAGACAGGTCAGCCGGGCGCTGCACACCCGCCGGCCCTCCTCGTCACTGATCACGATCTCGTACGTCGCCGTCGACCGGCCCCGGTGCAGCGGCGTGGCCACGCCGGTGACCAGGCCGGAGCGGGCGCCGCGGTGATGGGTGCAGTTCAGGTCGACGCCGACGGCGATCTTCGAGCTGCCGCCGTGCAGCATCGAGCCGACCGAGCCCAGCGTCTCGGCCAGCACCGCGGAGGCGCCGCCGTGCAGCAGCCCGTACGGCTGGGTGTTGCCCTCCACCGGCATGGTGCCGACGACCTTCTCCGCCGACGCCTCCAGGATCTGGACGCCCATCCGGGTCCCGAGGTGCCCCGCGGAGAACAGGGCGGGCAGGTCGACGCCGAGCGCGGCGTACTCGTCGATGACCTCCTGCGGGAACTTCACGTGCTGCTGCTCGCCCATCGGCCCGGCTCCGTCCTCGTCCTTCGGTGGCTGCGCGTCGGCTGAGCAAACGCTCAGGCGCTGGGCGATTGTTCCAGACGGACGACGACGGACTTGCTGGCCGGGGTGTTGCTGGTGTCCGCGGTGGCGTCCAGCGGCACCAGGACGTTGGTCTCGGGGTAGTACGCCGCCGCGCAGCCCCGGGCCGTCGGGTAGTGCACGACGCGGAAGCCGGGCGCCCGGCGCTCCACGCCGTCCTTCCACTCGCCGACCAGGTCGACGTAGGAGCCGTCCGCGACGCCCAGTTCACGGGCGTCGTCGGGGTTGACCAGGACGACCCGGCGGCCGTTCCTGATGCCCCGGTAGCGGTCGTCGAGGCCGTAGATCGTGGTGTTGTACTGGTCGTGCGAGCGCAGCGTCTGGAGCAGCAGGCGGCCCTCGGGCAGCTCGGGGAACTCCACCGGGGCGGCGGTGAAGTTGGCCTTGCCGGTGGCGGTGGGGAAGCGCCGCTCGTCGCGCGGGGCGTGGGGCAGGGCGAAGCCGCCGGGGCGGGCCACGCGCGCGTTGAAGTCCTCGAAGCCGGGGATCACGCGGGCGATGCGGTCGCGGATCGCGGCGTAGTCCTTCTCGAACTCCTCCCAGGGCGTGGCGCTGTTCTCGCCCAGCACGCGGCGGGCCAGCCGGCACACGATGGCCGGTTCGGAGAGCAGGTGCCGGCTCGCGGGCTCCAGGCGTCCGCGCGAGGCGTGCACCATGCCCATGGAGTCCTCGACGGTGACGAACTGCTCGCCGCTGCCCTGGAGGTCGCGTTCGGTGCGGCCGAGGGTCGGCAGGATCAGGGCGCGGGCGCCGGTGACCGCGTGACTGCGGTTCAGCTTCGTCGAGACGTGCACGGTGAGGCGGGCGCGGCGCATGGCCGCCTCGGTGACCTCGGTGTCGGGGGAGGCGGAGACGAAGTTGCCGCCCATGGCGAAGAAGACCCTGGCCTCGCCGTCGCGCAGGGCGCGGATGGCCCGGACGACGTCGTAGCCGTGCGCGCGCGGCGGGGCGAAGCCGAACTCCCTCTCCAGGGCGTCCAGGAAGGCGGGCGCGGGGCGCTCGAAGATGCCCATCGTGCGGTCGCCCTGCACGTTGGAGTGGCCGCGCACCGGGCAGACGCCGGCGCCCTCGCGGCCGATGTCGCCGCGCAGCAGGAGGAAGTTGACGACCTCGCGGATGGTGGGCACCGAGTGCTTGTGCTGGGTGAGTCCCATCGCCCAGCACACGATCGTCCGCCGTGAGGCGAGGACCATCTCCAGGGCCTTCTCGATCTCCGCGCGGGTGAGACCGGTGGCGGCCAGCGTCTCGTCCCAGTCGGCGGCGCGGGCGGCCTCGGCGAACTCCTCGTAGCCGTGGGTGTGCTCGCGGACGAACTGCTCGTCGACGGCACCTTCCGTGTCGAGGATCAGCTTGTTGAGGAGCCGGAACAGGGCCTGGTCGCCGCCGATGCGGATCTGCAGGAACAGGTCGGTGAGCGCGGCGCCGGCCGCGAGCCCCTTCGGTGTCTGCGGGTTCTTGAACCGCTCCAGACCGGCCTCGGGCAGCGGATTGACGCTGATGATCTTCGCGCCGTTGGCCTTGGCCTTCTCCAGGGCGGAGAGCATGCGCGGGTGGTTCGTCCCCGGGTTCTGCCCGGCGACGACGATCAGGTCGGCCTTGTACAGATCCTCCAGCAGGACGCTGCCCTTGCCGATGCCGATGGTCTCGCTCAGCGCCGAGCCGGACGACTCGTGGCACATGTTGGAGCAGTCGGGGAGGTTGTTGGTGCCCAGCTCGCGCGCGAAGAGCTGGTAGAGGAAGGCGGCCTCGTTGCTGGTGCGTCCCGAGGTGTAGAAGACGGCTTCGTCGGGGGAGGAGAGGGCGCCGATCTCCTCGGCGACGATGTCGAAGGCGCGCTCCCAGGTGACCGGCTCGTAGTGCGTGCCGCCCTCCGGGAGGTACACGGGGTGGGTGAGCCGGCCCTGCTGGCCGAGCCAGTACCCGCTGCGGCCGGCGAGGTCGGCGACGGGGTGCGCGGCGAAGAACTCCGGCGTGACCCGGCGCAGGGTGGCCTCCTCGGCCACCGCCTTCGCGCCGTTCTCGCAGAACTCCGCGGTGTGCCGGTGCTCCGGCTCGGGCCAGGCGCAGCCGGGGCAGTCGAAGCCGTTCTTCTGGTTGACACTCAGCAGGGTCAGGGCGGTGCGCTTCACGCCCATCTGCCGCTGGGCGATGCGCAGGGTGTGGCCGATGGCGGGGACGCCCGCCGCCGCGTGCTTCGGCTCGGTGACCCGCGGCGCGTCCTGGACCGGGTCACTCTTGGGCGGCTTGGTGGCCATCGCGCGCTCCTTCGCATGCACGTGTGAGGTACGTCTCCGATCCTCGCATGCGCCGCTGACACCGCCGGAGCCCGGTCGCCGCCCCTTGCGACGCCGGCCCCGGCCGAGGCCCTGAAGGGGCGCGGGGAACCGCGCGCCCGGCCCCGCCGTACCCGCGCGGTACGACGGCGGGAAGCGGCGTCCGCGGCGGCGGGACGGCTCCTGTGGCGCCGGGCCCGGTGACGTCCTCAAGGGGCGCGGGGAACGACGCGACCAGCCACGACGTGCCCGCACCGCACGACGGCGAACAGGGGCCACCGGCGAGCGTGGATCCCACTGTCAGTGGCACGTGGCAGGATCGGGGACGTGGCAGACACAGCATCGAAGAAGACCGAGACCCCCACCGGCGGCAGCCGCCCGCGCCTGATGCTCATGGACGGGCACTCGCTGGCGTACCGCGCGTTCTTCGCGCTGCCCGCGGAGAACTTCACCACCGCGACCGGCCAGCCGACCAACGCGATCTACGGCTTCGCCTCGATGCTGGCCAACACGCTGCGTGACGAGGCGCCCACGCACTTCGCGGTGGCGTTCGACGTCTCCCGCAAGACCTGGCGGAGCGCGGAGTTCACCGAGTACAAGGCGAACCGCTCCAAGACCCCGGACGAGTTCAAGGGCCAGGTCGAGCTGATCGGCGAGCTGCTCGACGCCATGCGCGTGCAGCGCTTCGCCGTGGAGGGCTTCGAGGCCGACGACGTCATCGCCACCCTCGCCACGCAGGCAGAGGCCGAGGGCTTCGACGTACTGATCGTCACCGGCGACCGGGACTCCTTCCAGCTGGTCAGCGACCACACCACGGTCCTCTACCCGACCAAGGGCGTCTCCGAGCTGACCCGGTTCACCCCGGAGAAGGTCGTCGAGAAGTACGGGCTGACGCCCGCCCAGTACCCGGACTTCGCCGCCCTGCGCGGCGACCCGTCGGACAACCTGCCCGGCATCCCGGGCGTCGGCGAGAAGACCGCCGCGAAGTGGATCAACCAGTTCGGGTCGTTCGCGGAGCTGGTCGAGCGCGTCGACGAGGTCAAGGGCAAGGCCGGGCAGAACCTTCGCGACCACTTGGAGTCGGTCAAGCTCAACCGCCGCCTCACCGAGCTGGAGCGCCAGGTCGCGCTTCCGAAGGCGGTCACCGACCTGGAGCGCGCCGCGTACGACCGCAAGGGCGTCGCGATGATCCTGGACACCCTGGAGATCCGTAACCCCTCCTTGCGCGAGCGGCTCTACGCCGTCGACCCGGGCGCCGAGGAGGCCGAGGCCACCCCGGTCGTCGCGGACGGCGTGGAACTGGACGGCACGGTGCTCTCCACCGGCGAGCTGGCCGGCTGGCTCGACGAGCACGGCACCGCGCCCCTGGGCGTCGCCACCGTCGACACCTGGGCGCTGGGCACCGGCTCGGTCGCCGAGGTCGCCCTCGCCGCGGCCGACGGCAAGGCGGCCTGGTTCGACCCGTCCCAGCTGGACGAAGCGGACGAGCGGGCCTGGACGTCCTGGCTGGCCGACGCGGACCGCGCCAAGGTGTTCCACAACGCCAAGGGCGCCATGCGGGTCTTCGCCGAGCACGGCTGGGACGTCGCGGGCGTCTCGATGGACACCGCGCTCGCCGCCTACCTGGTCAAGCCGGGCCGCCGCTCCTTCGACCTGGACGCGCTGTCCCTGGAGTACCTGCACCGCGAGCTGGCCCCGGCCGCGGCGGCCGACGGCCAGCTGGCGTTCGGCGCGGACGACGCCGCCGAGGCCGAGGCGCTGATGATCCAGGCCCGCGCGGTCCTCGACCTGGGCGAGGCGTTCGAAGGCCGGCTGCAGGAGGTCGGCGCGGCGGACCTGCTGCGCGACATGGAGCTGCCCACCTCCGTGCTGCTGGCCCGGATGGAGCGGCACGGCATCGCGGCGGACCGGGAGCACCTCCAGGCGATGGAGCAGATGTTCGCCGGTGCCGTGCAGCAGGCGGTGAAGGAGGCGCACGCGGCGGCCGGCCGGGAGTTCAACCTGGGCTCGCCCAAGCAGCTCCAGGAGGTCCTCTTCGGCGAGCTGAACCTGCCGAAGACGAAGAAGACCAAGACCGGCTACACCACGGACGCCGACGCCCTGGCCTGGCTGGCGACGCAGACGGACAACGAGCTGCCGGTGATCATGCTCCGCCACCGCGAGCAGGCCAAGCTGCGCGTCACCGTCGAGGGCCTGATCAAGACGATCGCCGCGGACGGCCGTATCCACACCACGTTCAACCAGACGGTCGCCGCGACCGGCCGCCTCTCCTCCACCGACCCCAACCTCCAGAACATCCCGGTGCGCACCGACGAGGGCCGGGCGATCCGCCGCGGCTTCGTGGTCGGCGAGGGCTTCGAGTCCCTGATGACGGCGGACTACAGCCAGATCGAACTGCGGGTCATGGCCCACCTCTCCGAGGACGCGGGCCTGATCGAGGCGTTCACCTCCGGCGAGGACCTGCACACCACCGCCGCCGCACAGGTCTTCTCCGTCGAACAGAGCGCGGTCGACGCGGAGATGCGCCGCAAGATCAAGGCGATGTCGTACGGACTGGCGTACGGGCTGTCCGCCTTCGGCCTGTCCCAGCAGCTGAACATCGACGCGGGCGAGGCCCGCATGCTGATGGACGCCTACTTCGACCGCTTCGGCGGCGTACGGGACTATCTGCGCCGGGTCGTCGACGAGGCGAGGGCCACCGGCTACACGGCGACGCTCTTCGGACGCCGCCGCTACCTGCCCGACCTCAACAGCGACAACCGGCAGCGCCGCGAGGCCGCCGAGCGCATGGCGCTCAACGCCCCCATCCAGGGCACGGCGGCCGACATCGTCAAGATCGCCATGCTCAATGTCGACAAGGCGCTGACCGAGGCGGGCCTCGCCTCCCGCATGCTGCTCCAGGTGCACGACGAGATCGTGCTGGAGATCGCCCCCGGCGAGCGCGCGGCGGCGGAGGAGCTGATCCGCCGCGAGATGGCCGACGCGGTGACCCTCCGGGTGCCGCTGGGCGTCTCGGTGGGCGCGGGCCCGGACTGGGAGTCGGCGGCGCACTAGCCGCCCGGCGCCCTGGAGGACGGGGGCGGGTGTTCCGGGGGCGGTGCCGTACGCAACGCCGGCCGTCCCCGGTCAGTACGGCCGACCGGGCTTCGCCCGCCCGAGCGCCGGCCCCGGAGTGCCGGGTGCCGCCCGCCCTCCCCGCACCTGACCCGCGTTCCCTCCGCGTTTCCTCCTCCCCGGAAGCCACTCGAAGCCCCTGGGAAGCCCCGAGGCCCCCCGATGCCCGTCACTCAGGTGGCCCCCGCGAAAACGCCCCCGCCCCCGGCGCCCATGAGGATGCGGGCATGGGTATACGCATGCTCCACCACCGGACGGCACCGGGGCGGCCCGGCGCCGGCGGGCCGGCCTGCGTGCCACTCCCGCCGGTCCCGGCCCTCGCCCTGGGCGCGAGTACCGCCCGGGTCCCCGCCACCCTCGCCTCGGCCGTGTGCCACGTACGCGACGACCTGCGCCGCAGGCTCGCCCACCGGGCGTCCGCCGTACCGGGCGCCACCGGAGAGCCACCCGCCTGGCGCCGCTGGGCCGACCTGACGCGCGGTTACCTGGCCCTGGCACTCACGCTGCTGCCACGGCCCCGTCCCGACCGCACGATGACCCTGTTCATCGCGACCGCCGACCCCGTGGGCGCCCGCCCGGCCGGTTCGGCGCCGCGCCGGCGTCGGCGCCGCCTGAGAATCCCGAAAACCCCGGAGAAACCCGACCGCCCCCGCGGCCGAGCGTGAACGGCGACCGGACTCCTCATGGCGGGCATGGGCCGGACAGACGACGCGGCGCGTCCAACCGGGAAGAAACGGGCACGAACGGGTGCCCGCGGAAAGGAAGTTGTCGTAGGGTCGCCTGCGCACCGTACCGGTCGCGCAGGCGCACCCGGGTCTCCGCGACGATGCGGATACAACCCGCGGCGTCGGCCGATCGTCACACCAGGGCGCGCGCACCGAGGCAAGCACTGAGGCAAGCACCGAGGCGAGCAAGCACCGAGGCGAGCACGACAGGGCGAGCACACGACGGAGAGGGACGCCACGGCGTCCATGGGAGGGGTTCACTCTATGGCGGCGCACATCGGCAGGCGGTTGCGCAAGAGCGCGATGACCACCACCGTCGCGGCGGTCGCGGTCGCGGCCCTGTCCGCGTCCCAGGCTCCCGACGTCACAGCCGGCCCCGACGGCAGACAGAGCACCGCCGACTCCGCGTCCTCCGCCGACCCCGGCTCCGGGGACGGCGCCACGGGCAACTCGCCGTACTACACGGACCTTCCGCCGCTCGACAGTCCCGTCCCCTCGCCCTCGTCGACCATCGGCACTCCCGTCACCCAGGGTTCGGCCGAGTCGGGCATCCCCGCCACCGTCCTGGACGCCTACAAGAAGGCCGAGGCGTCGCTGCGCGCGTCGAAGCCGGGCTGCAACCTGCCCTGGGAACTCCTCGCCGCCATCGGCAAGGTGGAGTCCGGACAGGCCCGCGGCGGAGCCGTGACCGCCGACGGCACCACCACCAGCCCGATCCTCGGCCCGCAGCTCGACGGCAACGGCTTCGCGCTCATCAAGGACACGGACAACGGCGCCTACGACGGCAACAGCGAGTACGACCAGGCCGTCGGCCCGATGCAGTTCATCCCGTCCACCTGGGCGTGGGCCGGACGCGACGGCAACGGCGACGGCGAGGCCGACCCCAACAACATCTACGACGCCGCCCTCGCCGCCGGCCACTACCTGTGCCGCAACAGCTGGGACCTGTCGGACCAGAACGACCTCGACGCGGCCATCCTCAGCTACAACAACTCGACGGAGTACCTGCACACCGTCCTGTCCTGGCTGGAGTACTACCGCAAGGGCACCCACGAGATCCCGGACGGTACCGGCACGCTGCCCGTGGGCCGCAGCGACGACGGCACCACGGTCTCGCCCAGTACGTCGCCCGCCACCGGTTCGTCGAACGGATCCGGCCGGTCCACCTCACCGGCCACCCAGTCCCCGCCCCCCTCCGATCCGGCGCCCTCCACCCCGCCCGCCACCGGCACCCCGCCCCCCGACGAGACGTCCCCGTCCCCGACCCCGACCCCCACCGACACCGTGGCCCGCCTGGAGAACGCCGGCACCGGCAAGCTCAGCGCGATGGCGGGCGACGCGTTCACCGAGCGGATCAGCACCCGCGCGGAGACCGGCGCCGGCAAGGCCGTCGGCAAGGTACGGGTCCGCTTCACCGTCATCGGCGCCACCGACGCCGAGTTCACCACCGGTGAGAGCGTCGCCACGGTCGTCACCGACAGCTCCGGCGTGGCCACCGCGCCCGCGCTGCGCGCCGGGGAGAAGACCGGCGGCTTCCTCGTCCGCGCCACGGTCGTGGGCCGGTCCGTCGCCGGCCTCGACTACAAGGCCACCGTCACCCAGCGCGTCGCCGACACGGTCGTGCGCACCGGCACCACCGCGCTCACCTGCACCGCGGGCGGCACCTTCGCCGACCAGGTGGAGGTGAAGGCCACCTACAAGGACGCCGTGGCGGACCGGGTCGCCGCCACCGCCACGCTCATCACCTCGGCCACCGACGCCACCGAGAACGACAAGGGCCCCTACTTCAAGGACGCCGACGGCAAGGCCGTCCGCAGCCTGACGGGCCTGGAGACCGACGCCAAGGGCCTGCTGAAGCTGCCGACGCTGTACGCGGACGACACCACCGGCACCTTCCTGCTGCGGATCACCACGGCGGGCGGCGCGTCCGTCGACGTGGAGCTGACGGTCGAGCCGGCGGAGACGGCCTCCCCGAGCCCGTCCGAGACCACCTCGGCGAGCGCGAGCGCCTCCGCGAGTCCCTCCGCCTGACCCGACCCGCGTACGCCCCCGCTCAGTCCCTCCGGGCCGACCGGGCCTTGGTGTACCGGGTGGGCTCGGCTCCGGCCGGGTCCTCGGGCCACGGATGCCTCGGGTACCGGCCGCGCAGCTCCGCCCGGACGGCCCGGTAACCGTCGCGCCAGAAGGAGGCGAGGTCGGCGGTGACCGCCGCCGGGCGGCCCGCGGGGGAGAGCAGGTGGACCAGGAGCGGCACCCCGGCGACCTCCGGGGTGCGCTGGAGCCCGAACATCTCCTGGAGCTTCACCGCGAGCACCGGCCGCTCGGGATCGCCGTAGTCGATCCTGACCCGGGACCCGCTGGGTACGGTGATCCGCTCCGGGGCCAGTTCGTCGAACCGTGCGGCCGCACCGGTGGCCCAGGGCAGCAGTCGTGCCAGCGCCTGGCCGGCGTCGATCCGCGCGAGGTCCGCGCGCCGCCGCGCCCGGCTCAGTTCGGGCTCCAGCCATTGCTCCACGCGCGCGTGCAACTCCTCGTCGGACACGTCGGGCCACGGCGCCCCCAGGTGCCGGTGGAGGAAGGCGAGCCGCTGCCGCAGCGCGTCCGCCTCCGCCGACCGGCGCAGCAGCCCGAACCCCTCCCGCCGCAGCCCTTCCAGCAGGGCCTCCCGTACGAGGCCGGGGTCCGGGTCGCGCAGCGGACGCGCCGTCAGCTCGATCGCCCCGAGCCGCTCGACCCGCCGGGCGACGACGTCCCCGTCCGCCCAGCGCACCTCGTCCTCTTCCGACAGCAGGGCGCTCGCCGCACGCCGCGCGACGTCCTCGTCGACGACCGCGCCGAGCCGCACGCGCGCGTGCCGCCGCCCCACGGGCCGATCGGCCACGGCGACGGCGATCCAGGGCGCCCCGCGCAACGCCGACCCCTCGGCCGTCTCGGCCCGGGTCCCGGACGCCATCAGATACGACCCGCCGTCCTCCTTGGCGACCCGCTCGGGAAAGGCGAGCGCGGCGACCATCCCGGCAACCCACCCGCCGGCACCGCCGGCGACCGGCCCGGCGCCTCTCCCGTCGGCACCGCCGGCGGCGAGTGCGGCGCCTCGTCCGTCAGCGCCCTGGTCGACAGCCGGCTCGGCGCTTCTCCCGTCGGCACCGCCGGCGACTGGCTCGGCGCTTCTCCCGTCGGCACCGCCGGCGACCGGCCCGGCGCCCCGTCCGTCGGCACCGCCGGCGCCGACGGTGCCTGTCCCGGATGCCTCCCGCGGTACGCCCGCCTCGCAGCCACCGGCCCCGGCCCGGCCCTCAGCCCGGCCCTCAGCCCGGTCCCCACCCCAGCTCGCCGCCCCCCGGCCCGCGCCCCGGCCGGACACCTCCCCGGAGACACCCCGCAGCCGTCGTACCTCCGCCCGCCACCGCGCCCCGTAGGCGTCACCCCCGCGCCGGGCGGTCCGTACCGCGGACGCCAGGTCGTCCCCGTACTCCCGCGGCGGCTCCTCGCTCAGCAGCGCGACGACCTCCGCGGCCGCCCCGGAGGGCCCGGCCGCACCCGCACCGAAAGCGGCCGCGTCCAGCAGCGCCCGCCCCAGACGCGGATGCACCCCGAGCCGGGCCAGCCGCGTGCCCCGCGCGGTGGCCCGACCGGCGTCGTCCACCGCGCCCACGGCCGTCAGGACCGACCGCGCCGCCGCCATCGCCCCGCCCGGCGGCGGGTCCAGCAGCGCCAGCCCGGAGGCGTCCGGGGCGCCCCAGCAGGCCGCCTGGAGGGCGAACGCCGTCAGGTCGGCCACCTTGATCTCCGGGGCCGGGAACGGCGGCAGACGGTCGTGTTCCGCCTCCGTCCAGCACCGGTAGACCACGCCCGGCGCCTCCCGCCCGGCCCGGCCGGCCCGCTGCCGTGCCGCCGCCCGCGAGGCCCGTACCGTGGCCAGCGCGCTCAGCCCGCGCGCGTGATCGACCCGCGGCTCCCGCGCCAGACCCGAGTCGACGACCACCCGCACGCCCGGCACCGTCAGCGACGACTCCGCGACCGACGTCGCCAGCACCACCCGGCGCCGCCGCCCGGGCGCCAGCACCGCGTCCTGCACGGCGGCCGGAGCCCGCCCGTGCACCTGGAGCACCTCCACCCCGTCGAGCCCGCCGAGCCGCCCCGCGACCCGCGCGATCTCCCCCACGCCCGGCAGGAAGCACAGCACGTCCCCGTCCCGCTCGGCCAGCGCCCGCCGCACCACCGACGCCACGTGCGTCAGCAGCGCCGGGTCGACTCGCATCCCGTGCGGCGGCCGTACCGGACGCGCCGGCGGCGCCCACACCGTCTCCACCGGATACGAGACCCCCTCGGCCTCGACGACCGGCGCCCCGCCCAGCAGCCGTGCCCAGCCCTCCGCGTCGGTCGTCGCCGACGCCGCCACCAGGCGCAGCTCCGGGCGCAGCGTCTCGCGCACGTCCCAGAGGAACGCCGCCGCCGTGTCCGCGTCCAGATGCCGCTCGTGGCACTCGTCGAGGATCACGACGTCCACGCCGGCCAGCTCCTGGTCGCGCTGGAGCCGCTGGAGCAGTACGCCGGTCGTGACGACCTCCACGCGCGTGTGCCGCCCCACGACGCGCTCCCCGCGCACGGTGTGGCCGACGCTCTCGCCGGGCTGCTCGCCCAGCAGCCAGGCCATCCGCCGGGCCGCCGCGCGGGCCGCGATCCGGCGCGGCTCGGCCACCACCACCCGCCGCGCGGCAGCGCCCCCGCCCACCAGTCCGGCCAGCGCCAGCGGCACCAGCGTCGTCTTGCCGGTGCCGGGCGGGGCGACGAGGACCGAGGCGCCGTGCGCCTCCAGGGCGTCGTCCAGACCGGGAAGCGCGGCACGTACGGGCAGGGCGTCCAGAGCGTCGTAACGGATCACGCGCTCAGTCTCGTACGCACACGAAGATCGCCGTCCCCGGGATCAGGTGCCCGCGCAGCGGGGACCAGCCGCCCCACTCGGAGGTGTTCCAGTCGGGCCACTCCGGCTCGACCAGGTCCACCAGCGTCAGGCCGGAGGCGACGACGTCCCGGACGCGGTCGCCGAGCGTGCGGTGGTGTTCGACGTACACCGCGTGGCCGTCGCCGTCCTGCTCGACGTACGGCGTGCGGTCGAAGTAGGACGACGAGACGCTCAGCCCCTCCGGGCCGGGCTCGTCGGGGAAGGCCCAGCGGATCGGGTGCGTCACGGAGAACACGAACCGTCCGCCGGGCCGCAGCACCCGCCGCACCTCCCGCAGCACCAGCCGCGGATCGGCGACGAAGGGCAGCGCCCCGTACGCGGAGCAGGCCAGGTCGAAGGAGGCGTCCGCGAAGGGCAGCGCGCCCGCGTCGGCGCACACCAGGGGGAAGGGGCTCCCGATGCGCAGCGCGTGCTGCAACTGCCGGTGCGACAGGTCCAGGGCGACCGGCCGGGCCCCCTGGGCGGCCAGCCAGCGCGAGCACTGGGCCGCGCCGGCGCCGATCTCCAGGATCTCCTTGCCGCGCAGCCCCTCCGACGGGCCGAGCAGCTCGGCCTCCACCTCGTCCAGCCCTTCGGGGCACCACACGAAGCGGTCGTCGCCGAGGAACGTGCCGTGCTCGACCTGGTACTCGTCCGCGTTGCGGTCCCACCAGCCCCGGTTGGCGCGGGCGCTCTCGGTGACGCCTGCCGCACGACGGGTGGCTTCGGGCTCGGGACCTTCGAGCTCTTGGATGATCGGCTCCCTCGTACTAATCTGCGGCTCTTCCGTGGCTTACCGTGGTTCTCCGCGGTGCTTCCGTACGTCTCCGCGGTTCCGCCGTGCGTCTTCGCGGCTCTTCCGTACGGCCGTGCCCCACCGGTGTCACGCAGGGGCGCCGCAGGGCCCGCGTGGCCTCGGGAGACACGTTTTGTGCCGGGTATGCGGCGATCCGCCCCGGGTGTGCGGCTTCGCGCATTGACCCTGCCCGGCTGCCCCCGTATGCTACAAGTTGCGCTGCGAGCTTGCGCACCTCAGACGTAGCAGGCTGCGCTCGCATCTGTTGTATGTCCCCTCGGTTGTCGAGGCGCCATACCGGTCACCGGTGGGGCGCTTCCTTGGCTGTCCGGCTTCTGCAGAGCGAAACGGGCTCCGGCGTAGCAGTACCTACGACTTCAATGTCCGTACCGGAGCCCTTTCCCACATGACGAGCAGCACCGAGACCACCGCCACCACCCCGCAGGTAGCGGTCAACGACATCGGTAACGAGGAAGCCTTCCTCGCCGCGATCGACGAGACGATCAAGTACTTCAACGACGGCGACATCGTCGACGGCGTCATCGTGAAGGTCGACCGGGACGAGGTCCTGCTCGACATCGGTTACAAGACCGAAGGTGTGATCCCGAGCCGCGAGCTCTCGATCAAGCACGACGTCGACCCCAACGAGGTCGTCGCCGTCGGTGACGAGATCGAGGCCCTTGTTCTCCAGAAGGAGGACAAGGAAGGCCGCCTGATCCTCTCGAAGAAGCGCGCCCAGTACGAGCGTGCCTGGGGCACCATCGAGAAGATCAAGGAAGAGGACGGGATCGTCACCGGTACCGTCATCGAGGTCGTCAAGGGTGGTCTCATCCTCGACATCGGCCTCCGTGGCTTCCTCCCGGCCTCCCTGGTCGAGATGCGCCGCGTCCGCGACCTCCAGCCCTACGTGGGCAAGGAGCTCGAGGCCAAGATCATCGAGCTGGACAAGAACCGCAACAACGTGGTCCTGTCCCGCCGTGCCTGGCTGGAGCAGACCCAGTCCGAGGTCCGCCAGACCTTCCTCACCACCCTCCAGAAGGGCCAGGTGCGGTCCGGCGTCGTCTCCTCGATCGTCAACTTCGGTGCCTTCGTGGACCTGGGTGGCGTCGACGGCCTGGTCCACGTCTCCGAGCTGTCCTGGAAGCACATCGACCACCCGTCCGAGGTCGTCGAGGTCGGTCAGGAAGTCACCGTCGAGGTCCTCGACGTGGACATGGACCGCGAGCGCGTCTCCCTGTCGCTGAAGGCGACCCAGGAAGACCCGTGGCAGCAGTTCGCCCGCACCCACCAGATCGGCCAGGTCGTGCCCGGCAAGGTCACGAAGCTGGTTCCGTTCGGTGCGTTCGTCCGCGTGGACGAGGGCATCGAGGGTCTGGTCCACATCTCCGAGCTGGCCGAGCGCCACGTGGAGATCCCGGAGCAGGTCGTCCAGGTCAACGACGAGATCTTCGTCAAGGTCATCGACATCGACCTCGAGCGCCGCCGCATCAGCCTCTCGCTGAAGCAGGCCAACGAGTCCTTCGGTGCCGACCCGTCGGCGGTCGAGTTCGACCCGACCCTGTACGGCATGGCCGCGTCCTACGACGACCAGGGCAACTACATCTACCCCGAGGGCTTCGACCCCGAGACCAACGACTGGCTCGAGGGCTACGAGAAGCAGCGCGAGGAGTGGGAGCGCCAGTACGCCGAGGCGCAGACCCGCTTCGAGCAGCACCAGGCGCAGGTCATCAAGTCCCGCGAGGCGGACGAGAAGGCCGCTGCCGAGGGTGGCGACGTCGCGGGTGCGGCTCCGGCCGCGTCCGGTGGCGGTTCGTACTCCTCCGAGGGTGCCGACAACTCCGGCGCCCTGGCGTCGGACGAGGCGCTGGCCGCGCTGCGCGAGAAGCTGGCCGGCGGCCAGAGCTGACGCTCGGTCCGTCCACGGAAGGCCGTCTGCCGAAGGCCATCTGCGGAAGGCCCCGCTCCCCTTCGAGGGAGCGGGGCCTTCCCGCGTTCCCGGCCCGCACAGCCGTAACACACAGCAATGTGTGCGATACACCTGTGTCTGTCGGCGCGTAACACGCCGCTGTGAGGATCCCTCCCGACTTCAAGATCACAGCCGTCGCGCACGGCGGTGATCGCCAGGGACCCAAGGGAAAGGGGATCCGCCGCATGGCAGAGCCTCAGTCGGGAACGGGAACCAGCCGCCGCGGCTTTCTGCGCACCGTCGGCGTCACCGGTGGCGCCGGTGCCATGTTCGCCACCATGGGGGCCCTCGGCCTCGCCCCCACCGCCGCCTGGGCGGCCGAGAAGGAGGCGCCCTTCCAGGCGCCCCGCAGCGGGGACTTCCACCTCCAGGGCCGCCACGGCAAACCCGCGAAGGTCGTCGTCATCGGCGCCGGCATCGCCGGCCTCACCTGCGCCTACGAACTCGGCAAGGCCGGCTACGACTGCACCGTCCTGGAGGCCCGCGACCGCGTCGGCGGCCGCAACCTCACCGTCCGCGGCGGCGACACCACCGTCGACCTGAACGGCCACCGCCAGACGGCCCGGTTCAGCGAGGGCCAGTACATGAACTGCGGCCCCGGCCGCCTCGCCCAGTGGATGAACACCCTCGACTACTGCCGCGAACTCGGCGTCGAGATCGAGGTGTTCACCAACACCAACGCGAGCGCCCTGATCTACAACGAGGGCAGCGGCATGACGGGCCCGGTCCAGTACCGCACCGCCAAGGCCGACGTCTACGGCTACGTCTCCGAACTGCTCGCCAAGGCCACCGACTCCGGCGCCCTGGACGCCGAACTCACCGCCGACGACAAGGAGCGCCTGCTCACCTTCCTCAAGAGCTACGGCTCCCTCGGCGCGGACCACAAGTACACCGGCACCGAACACCGAGGCTTCACCGTCGACCCCGGCGCCGCCGGCACCCCCGGTGAGCAACTCGGCGGCGTGCCCTCCCTCGCCGACGTCTTCGCCTCCAACGTCGGCCGGTACTTCTCCTTCGAGTTCGGCTACGACCAGGCGATGCTGATGTTCCAGCCGGTCGGCGGCATGGACGCGATACCCGAGGCCTTCGCCCGCGCCATCGGCCACGAGAAGATACGCACCGGCGCCCCCGTCACCGACGTCCGCGACACCTCCGACGGCGTCGTCGTCACCTACACGCGGAACGGCCGGACGCGCACCGTCGAGGCCGACTACTGCGTCGCCACCCTCGCCCCGCACATCCTCGCCCGGACCTCCCACAACCTCGGCACCGCCGTACAGACCGCCCTGGAGGCCGTCAAGCCCTCCCAGGCGTCGAAGATCGGCCTGGAGTACAAGAGCCGCTGGTGGGAGACGGACTTCAAGATATTCGGCGGCATCACCGAGACCGACCTCGACCTCACCCACATCTGGTACCCGTCCTACGGCCACCTCGGCCGACGCGGTCTGCTCATCGGCTACTACAACACCGGCGCCGCCTCCGAGACGTACTCGGCGCTCACCCCCGCCGAACGCCGGGCCCGTGCCGTGGCCCAGGGCGTCAAGATCCACGGCGAGAAGTACCGGACCGAACTGGCCGCCGCCTTCTCCCACCAGTGGAAGCTCACCCCGTACCTGGAAGGCGCCTGGCACTCGATGCCCGGCGGCCCCGACGCCCCCGCCTACGCACCGCTCAACCAGGCCCAGGGACATGTGTACTTCGCCGGTGACTACCTCAGCCACCTCGACGCCTGGCAGCACGGCGCGATCGCGTCCGCGCGCAAGGTGGTGACGGAACTGCACGCGCGCGTGCTGGCCTCCTGAGAACTCCTGAGGACTCCTGGGAACCCGGTGAGGTTCCGCGCGCACGGGGGCCCGGACGGGAATGCCCGGGCCCCCGTGGACGTTCGACCAGGGGGAAGACAAGGGAGGACCGCCACAGTGCTTGATCCGCAGGGTTTGTACGCATGGGAGCCGAAGGGCCTGGCCGTGGTCGACATGGCGCTCGCCCAGGAGTCGGGCGGCCTTGTCATGCTCTACCACTTCGACGGCTACATCGACGCGGGGGAGACCGGCGACCAGATCGTCGACCAGGTGCTCGACTCACTGCCCCACCAGGTCGTCGCCCGGTTCGACCACGACCGGCTCGTGGACTACCGGGCCCGCCGTCCGCTGCTGACGTTCAAGCGTGACCGCTACACCGACTACGAGGTGCCCTCGCTGGAGGTGCGGCTCGTCCAGGACGCCACCGGAGCGCCCTTCCTGCTGCTGTCCGGTCCCGAGCCCGACGTCGAGTGGGAGCGCTTCGCCGCGGCCGTCGGACAGATCGTGGAGCGGCTCGGCGTCCGCCTGTCCGTCAGCTTCCACGGCATCCCGATGGGCGTCCCGCACACCCGCCCGGTCGGCGTCACCCCACACGGCAACCGCTCCGACCTGGTCCCGGGCCACCGCAGCCCCTTCGACGAGGCGCAGGTCCCCGGCAGTGCCGAGGCACTCGTCGAGCACCGGCTCATGGAGGCCGGCCACGACGTCCTGGGCGTCGCCGCCCACGTCCCGCACTACATCGCCCGCTCCGCCTACCCGGACGCCGCGCTGACCGTCCTGGAGACCATCACGGCCGCCACCGGCCTCGTCCTGCCCGGCATCGCGCACGCGCTGCGCACCCAGGCGCACCGCACCCAGACCGAGATCGACCGGCAGATCCAGGAGGGCGACGAGGAACTCACCGCGCTCGTCCAGGGCCTTGAGCACCAGTACGACGCCGCCGCCGGCGCCGAGACCCGGGGCAACATGCTCGCCGAGCCCGTCGAGATCCCCTCGGCGGACGAGATCGGCCGCGAGTTCGAACGGTTCCTGGCGGAGCGGGAGGGGGACGGCTAGCACCCCCTAGGCTTGCGGTCATGCTGAGAGTGGGCCTGACCGGCGGGATCGGCGCCGGCAAGAGCGAAGTGTCCGGGCTGCTCGTGGAGTGCGGCGCGGTACTGATCGACTCGGACCGCATCGCGCGCGAGGTGGTCGAGCCCGGGACCGAGGGGCTCGCCGCGGTGGTCGATGCCTTCGGCGCGGACGTCCTCACCGGTGACGGCGGTCTGGACCGGCCGAAGCTGGGTTCGATCGTCTTCTCCGACCAGGAGCGGCTCGGCGTACTGAACTCGATCGTGCACCCCCTGGTGCGCGCCCGGTCCGAGGAACTGGAGCAGGCCGCGGCGCCGGACGCCGTCGTCGTGCACGACGTCCCGCTCCTGACCGAGAACGGCCTGGCGCCGCAGTACGACGTGGTGATCGTCGTCGACGCCGCCCCCGCCACCCAACTCGACCGGCTGGTCCGGCTGCGCGGCATGACCGAGGAGGACGCCCGCGCCCGGATGGCCGCCCAGGCGACGCGCGAGCAGCGCCGGGCGATCGCGGACATCGTCATCGACAACGACGTCCCGCTGGAGGAGCTGCGGCGCCGGGTGAAAGAGGTGTGGGCGGAGCTGGCGCGCAGGGCGCACGGCGACTCCCGGGAGTCCCGGCCGCCCCAGGAATAGCGGCACCCGCACGCGCGTTGAACCGCCCCAGTGAGGGAAGGACTCTGCCGTGCCCGAGACCAGCGGACCGACCGGACGTACGCCGGAGACGGACGTGATCGACTTCCGTGCCGCCGAGCAACTGCTCGCGGCGCGGGACCCGCAGGGCGCGGTGAAGCTGCTGGACAGTGTGATCGCCGCGCACCCGGAGAACACCGCCGCCCGGCTGCTGCGCGCGCGTGCCTTCTTCGCCGCGGCGCAGCTCAGACCCGCCGAGCTGGAGTTCACGATCGTTCTGGAACGGGAGCCGGACAACGCCTTCGCGCACTTCGCGCTCGCCCGCACCTACGAACGCCAGAACCGTCCTGACCAGGCCCGACGCCACTTCCGGCTGGCCGCCGCGCTGGATCCCAACCCGCAGTTCCTGCGGCGGGCGGATTTCGACGGCTGAGGGCTGGTCGGTCGGTCAGGATGGTTCCTGGGCGGTTCCCGGTGCTGGGTCGCCCGCCGGGTCCGTGGTCGGCGGGGGCCGCCTCAGTGGTGTTCGTCCCGTGGTTCGTCCGGCGTTCTGTCCAACGGTCCGTCCAGCGGCCGGTACGGCGGGACGGTCCGGCCGGGCTGCCAGTGCGGGCCCTGCCGGATGTGGCGTACGACCACCATCAGGTCGACCGTGACGATCAGCCACAGCGCCGCGCAGGCCGCGGCCCACCCGGGCCGTCCGGCCAGCACGAACGCCACCGTCCCGAAGGCCGTCCAGCCCACGCCCCACACGCTCAGCCAGAAACGCGCCCGCAGCGCACTGCGCGCGGTCACCGGCTCACTGCCTGTACGCATCTCGATCACCGCTCCCACCTGGCAACTTACTCGGCGCCGGAGCCGTTGACCAGGCTGGCCGGTGACGCTCGGTAGTCACTCGTCCGGGTGGGTCGGTCGAGGATGGGAACGGGTGTGCTGGAGCGGTCCGTTGGACGGGCATGGAGCTGAAAATGCGAGCGGGGCACAAGGGGACAGGACCTGGGGCCATCACCCCGGACGGCTGTGCGGTGGAGCTCTACTCCCGGCTGCCGGCCGGAGCCGAGCCGGACATCATCGCGTCCGCCGTGCCGGCGGGGGCACGCGTCCTGGAGCTGGGCAGCGGCGCCGGGCGCATCACCCACCCGCTGCGGGAGCGCGGGTTCACGGTGACGGCCGTCGACGAGTCTGCCGAGATGCTGGCGCGCGTCCGAGGGGCACGCACGATATGCGGACCGATCGAGGACCTCGACCTGGGCGAGACGTTCGACGTGGTGCTGCTCGCCTCGTTCCTCGTGCACACCTCCGACCCGGAGGTGCGGCGGGGGCTGCTGCGAGCCTGCGTACGGCACGTGGCGAAGGGCGGCTGCGTCCTGATCCAGCGGGAGGGCGAGGACTTCCACACCAGGGTGCCCCGTGAGCGGGCCGACCCCGCCGGCTTCACCGTGCGCATCGCCTCGTCGGAACCGATCGGCGACGGAGTCCACGAGGTGCGCGCGGAGTACGGGTTCCCGGACGCGGTCTGGACGCAGACCTTCCGGACGCGGCCGATGACACGGGAGCGGTTCGAGGAGGCACTGGCGGAGGCGGGGCTGAGAGTGGACCGGTATCTGACCGAGGACCGGATATGGGTGCGGGCCGTGCCCGCGGCCTGAACCGCGGGCCACGGGCACGGCCGGGCCGGGGAGGGAGCCTCAGAGGCGTTCGCCCGGGACCACCGAGAACGACGGCGGACCGGCCGGCAGCCGCACCGTGTACTGGCTCAGGTAGGTGTCCAGGAACGGCGAGCGGTCGCCCTGGGTGGCGACGTCGTCCGCCGGGTCGTCCAGGGCCAGCCGCAGCCGCGCGTTCTTGACCTTGATCGTCTCGCCGGAGGGCGTGTCGCGCCACGAGCCGGTCTGGACGGAGCCGATCTCGACGGCCAGGACGTGTCCTGCGGCCAGCGTCCAGTCGGTCGACTTCAGGTCGACGGCCAGCCGGCCCGACTCCACCAGCGACACCTGCTCGTCGAACATGACGGCGCTGCCGTCCGGGGCGACGTCGTAGAGCTTGAGCATGATGTTGCCCTCGCCCCGCGCGGTCAGCGAGATCCGCGGAGTGCCGGCGACGCGTACGTCCCGCCGCACCGGCTTCGACCACACGAAGAAACTGGAGGTCACGTCACCGGCCCGCTGGCTCTCGGTCTGGGCCTCGGCCAGTCCCTTCGGCGCGGCCTGCTCGGTCGCGGGCGCGTTCTCCATGTCCCACGTGCCCGACGGCTGCGACTGCTTCGGTGCCGGGGTGCCCCCGGACGCGGTCAGCGTGGCACGGGCCGAGGTGCCGCCGTCGTCCACGTACGAGCCGCCGCCCAGCGGGAGGTCGACGGAGCGTTCGACGACCGGCCAGGTGCGCTGGGCGCGCCAGGCGCCGGTGGAGTCCTCGACGGCGTAGGCCGGGTAGCGGACCGTCGGCTTGGTGCCCTTGAGGTACTGGTCGTAGAAGGAGAGCGTCTCCGCGTACCAGCCCTCGCGGCCCATGGCGAGGCGGCCGTCGCCGACGCGGTCGCCGCCGCGGACGTGGTCCCACTGGCCGAGCCAGCCGCGTTCGACGCCGCGGTGGTTGTCGAGGTACTCCTCCATCTCCTCGGGCTTGGTGTTGTTCTCGATGAAGCCCTGGGTGACGAAGAGCGGGGTGTCGCTGCCCTTGGCCATCCTGGCCAGGTCACGGGAGGTCCAGTGCTCGTCCCACTGGTCGGCTATTCGGTATCCGGCCGCGTTCTCGGTCAGGCACTCCGGGTGGCTGTCCTCGTAGCGGGCGTTGGCCTGGTAGTAGGCGTCGTCGTCCGTCATCGGCTCCATCGTGGCGATGGAGTTGTAGGCGCCGGCGGTGCCGGTCACGTTCGGAC
Organism: Streptomyces sp. NPDC016677; assembly: GCF_055562815.1. Classification (NCBI taxonomy): domain Bacteria; kingdom Bacillati; phylum Actinomycetota; class Actinomycetes; order Kitasatosporales; family Streptomycetaceae; genus Streptomyces; species Streptomyces sp. NPDC016677. Next base: position 1,137,633 of record NZ_JBVHEO010000001.1, read on the forward strand.
GGGGCACGCCGTTGGAGTAGATGTACTGGTACATGTCCCACACGGGCTCCTGGGCCACCACGGCCTTGAGCGCGCGCTGGTCCAGGTTGTTGCCGATCAGTCCGGTCACGGCGTCGTACGACTTGCCGTACATGCCGACCGCGCCGGTGGACCAGGGCTGCTTCGCGGCCCAGTCGACGGCGGCCTCGACGTCGGCCTGCTCGCCGGGTCCGCCCCAGTCCAGGCAGCCGGTGGAGCCGCCGAAGCCGGGCAGGTCGACCATGACGAAGGCGTAGCCGTTGTCGAAGAGGTCGGCGCCCTCGATGAAGTCGTTGAAGCGGGCGGAGGGGCCGGTGTGGGTGAAGCCCTCCGGGCCGGTCTGCCCCGAGTGCGCGAAGTAGGGGCCGACCGACAGGATGACCGGCACCTTCTTGTTCTTGGGCAGGGACTCCGGCAGCAGGACGTCGGCGTGCAGTTCGGTGCCGGAGTCGTCCGCGGACGGGAAGTAGTGCTGGGTCCAGACCGAGCCCTCGGGGACGCGGTCGTTCTCCTCGTGCGTGACCGGGTCGGTCGAGGTGGCGACCGCGGACGGCGCTGTGCCGGCCGCCGCGGTGGCGGGGCCGGTGAGTCCGGGGACTCCGGCGGTCAGCGCGAAGGTGGCGACGAGCGCCGAGGCGGCCCGGACGGTCGTGCGACGTGCTCTCACATGCTCCTCCTTGAGGATGGGGGGAGGTGGTGCAAGTGGTGCGAACATGCCAAGTGGTGCGTGCTGCGGGTGGTGCGTGACGGTGCGTGCTGTGTGACGGTGCGTGGTGCGTGACGGTGCGTGGTGCCTGGTACTGGTGGTGCTCGCTGTGCCGGTGGTGCCGGTGGTGCCGGAAGTGCGGGTGGTGCGATGTGCAGGTCTAGCAGCGGTACCGGCCCGCCGTCGATGGGGCGTCGGTGATATGCCGGATCCGCGGAGGGAGTTGAGGGCCGAGTCCGATGATCATCTTCCGGCCGGAGTGTCGCGGCGGCGTGTCCGGCGCGTTACCGGTGCGGCGCGGGGGCGCGTGCCGAGGACCGGCCGTGGCGGCGGCCGGTCCGGCGGGATCGGTGGTACGGGTCAGTGTGCGCCGGAGTTGCCCTTCGGGCTGCGCGGGCCGGTCGGACCGCTCTGGCCGGCCGGACCGCTGAGACTGTTCAGGGCGCGCAGGCGTTCCAGTTCGCGGCGGTCGCGCTTGGTCGGCCGGCCCGCGCCGCGGTCGCGGACACCGAGGGGGGCGACCGCCTCGCGCGGCGGGGGCGGCGGGGAGTTGTCGACGTAGCACTGGACGGCCACCGGGGCGCCGACCCGCTTGCGGATCAGGCGCTTCACGACGACGACGCGTTCCCGGCCCTCGTGGCGCAGGCGGACCTCGTCGCCGACACGCAGGGCGTACGCGGGCTTCACGCGTTCGCCGTTCACACGGACGTGACCGCCCCGGCAGGCGGTCGCCCCGACGGAGCGTGTCTTGACCAGGCGGACGGCCCAGATCCAGCTGTCGACGCGGACGGTCTCGCCGTGCTGCGCTCCGGCCGCCTCGGCCGCGGCGATCGCGGCGGCCACCTTGGGATCGGCGGTCCGCTCCGCGCCCGGCCCGGCGGCGCCCGTCACTTCGGCGGGACCCGGTCCGTGGGTCCCCGCGCCGTCCCTGTCCTCATCACGCTCGGAAGCCATGCCCCGACCTTAATGGTCGGCTCCGCGAATCATCCGTCGAGGCGTTCGACGGCGCATCCCGTCGTCCAGGCTCCTGGTCAGCGCACCTGGTCGCTCTTCGGCGCGATGCCTTTGACGGCGACCGGAGTTCCGTCCGGGGCGAACGGGTGGCGGAAGGTGAAGGCGTGCGGCGCGGAGCCGTGGCCGTCGAGGTGCTCCAGCCGGGAAACCCCGTCGTGCCAGGTGGGTATCGCGCCGTCTGAGACCCACCAGAACACGTGATTCGGGTGGGCTGTCCTCTCGAACCAGTCGTAGCGCCTGTTCAGCGCCTCGCGGTGCAGCCCGGTGTAGACGGCCTCGAAGGCGGAGCGCAGGTCGGTCCAGAGCGAGAGGGTCGTGGCCAGCGCGGTGGTTTCCACCGTACGGCCCTTGTCGTACCAGGCCGGTACGGCGAATTCTCCCCACGCGCCCCAGTCCGCTCCGAAGAGCGCGCCCCGGTCACCGTCCGCCGCTTCGGCTCGCGCGAGGTACCCGGGGTGCTGACCGATCTTCCGGTAGACGGCCTCACCGATGTCGTAGAACTCGTGTGTGGCGGGTGTGGGATCGGCGAGGGGGGACTTCAGGACGCCGAAGGTGTACAGCACGAGGCGGGGCATGCGTCTCTCCCTGGTTGGGGGTTGGGGGTGCCTGATGGGGGCACCGGGGCGTGACCGGCTCGCCCCGGTGCGGGTGGCTCAGCCCGGAGGAACTCCTGTGCGACCGTGGGCGATCGCCGAAGACCCGGTGAAGGTAGCGGCCTCCGCGGGCCCTGTCGAAGTTGCGTTGTTCCTGCTGAAGTGGCCTCTCGCACACCCACTCCGGCCGATCGGCCGGCCGCCGGGGCACCCGGTGGTGCCCCGGCCCTACCGTGGAGACATGGACAGCGACGCCCTCACCGGACTCGACCAGCGGATCGCGGGCTGCCGGGCCTGTCCACGGCTGGTCGACTGGCGCGAGGAGGTGGCCCGCACCAAACGGGCGGCCTTCGCCGACTGGACGTACTGGGGCCGCCCGGTCCCCGGCTTCGGACCGGCGGACGCCCGGCTGCTCATCGTCGGCCTCGCCCCGGCGGCCCACGGCGGCAACCGCACCGGGCGCATGTTCACCGGCGACCGCTCGGGCGATGTGCTGTACCGGGCCCTGTACGACGTGGGCCTCGCCTCGCAGCCCACCGCCGTCGCCGCCGACGACGGACTGGAACTGCGCGGCGTACGCGTCACCTCGCCGGTGCGCTGCGCCCCGCCCGCCAACAAGCCCACCCCCGAGGAACGCGACACGTGCCGCCCCTGGCTGGTCCAGGAACTGCGGCTGCTGCGTCCGACCCTGCGGGCCGTGATCGTCCTCGGCGCCTTCGGCTGGCAGGCCGCGCTGCCCGCGTTCGCCGCGGCGGGCTGGACGGTGCCCCGGCCGCGTCCGGCGTTCAGGCACGGCGCGCGGTTCACCCTCGCCGCCGAGGGCGGAGGCGATGGCGGCGACGCGGGCGAGGACCTCGGCCTCTTCGGCTGCTTCCACGTCAGCCAGCGCAACACCTTCACCGGCCGGCTCACCCCGGAGATGCTCCGCGAGGTCCTCACCGCAGCGGCGCGCGCCGCCGGACTGCCCGCCGAAAACGAGGCGACGGGCGCGCCGCGAGCGGGTTAGCGTGCCCGGATGGGCGTGTATCCGGAGATCGAACCGTACGACCACGGCATGCTCGACGTCGGCGACGGCAACCGCGTCCACTGGGAGACCTGCGGCAACCCGGAGGGCAAGCCGGCCGTGGTGCTGCACGGCGGCCCCGGCTCCGGACAGAGCCGGGCGTTCCGCCGCTGCTTCGATCCGGACGCGTACCGGATCGTGCTGTTCGACCAGCGCGGTTGCGGGCGCTCGACACCGCACGCGAGCGCGTACGACACCGACATGAGCGTCAACACGACCGCGCACCTCCTCGCCGACCTGGAGCGGCTGCGGGGGCATCTCGGGATCGAACGGTGGCTGGTCTGGGGCGTCTCCTGGGGGTCGGCGCTCGGACTGCGCTATGCGCAGACGCACCCCGGCGTGGTGACGGAACTGGTCCTCACGGCGGTCGCGACCGGCTCCGGCCCCGAGGTCGCGCTCCTGACCCGAGGGCTCGGCAAGCTGTTCCCGGCGGCCTTCGAGGAGTTCCGCGCCCTGGTCCCCGAGGGCGAGCGGGACGGCAACCTGGCCGCCGCGTACAACCGGCTGCTGGAGTCACCCGACCGGGAGACGCGCGAGCGGGCGGCCCGCGCCTGGACCGACTGGGAGACGGCGATCGCCTCCGCCCCGCCGCGTTCGGTGCCGCGTTACGAGGACCCGGTGTTCCGCATGGGCTTCGCGCGCACGGTGACGCACTACTGGGCCAACGGCCACTTCTTCGGCGAGGGCGGCGAGGGCGGCGAGGAGGGGGTCGTGCTGCGCGACGCGCACCTGCTGGCGGGCATCCCCGGCACCCTGGTCCAGGGCGCACTCGATCCCGGCAATCTCCTCGGCACCGTATGGCGCCTGCACCACGCCTGGCCGGGGAGCGAACTGTGGATGGTGGACGACGTCGGGCACAACGCGGGGGCGCCGAGCATGGCGGAGCTGCTGGTGGCGGCGACGGACCGGTACGCGCGCGGCGAGCAGGCGAAGACATCGGAAATCGGGTGACGGGGGACGAGAGATCGATCTAGTGTCGAGGAGTCAACTAATCGACAAAATGAAGGAGTTTGTCATGAGAGCGACCCGTACGGCGATATCCGCGGCCGTGGCTGTGGCCGCCGCCACCACGGTCCTCACGGTCGCCGGCCCCGCGTCCGCGGCCCTCTCCTCGCCCACGGCCTCCGCCGTGTCCGCTCCCCTCTCCGTGTCCACGGTGGGGGACGACGAGGACGAGGTGAACGACCTCAGGGTCGCGATCGTCCAGCTCATCTCCCTGCCGTACGCCGGTTCGGAGGTGCGGGAGAAGGGCCGGGCGGCCCTGGACGGCACGGTCGAGGAGATGCGTGCCTTCCTGGAGACCGGGTACCGCCTCGCGCAGGCCCAGGACGACCGTGTCGCCCTCGCCCAGCTCATCTCCAGGCCCGAGACGACCCCCGAGGTGAGGGCGGCCGCGATCGAGCTGCTCAGGACCAGCGACCCGGAGGAGATGCGCTGGTTCCTGGAGACCGGCCAGTACGAGGTCACCGGCTGAGGACCGTTCCCCTGAGGGGCGCGTGACGCACCTGCGCGCGCCCGACGTTCCGTCACGCGCGGTCGCCCGGCCCCTTCGCCGCGCCCGGCGTCCCCGTGACGCCGTCACGCCGTCACGTCCGCGCCCCCGTCACCTCGGCGCACCCGACCTCCCGGCCGCCCCGACCTCCCGGTCACCTCGTCACCTGGCCCCACCCCGCGCCCCGGTCGCCCGCGTCGCTCCCGTCCCCGAACAGTTGCCGCACCGTCGACCGGTAGTTGGCCCGGACGTGCCGTAAGGCGTGCGCGCGGGCGCGGTCCGGGTCGCCGGAGGCGATCGCCTCGTACAGCTCCCGGTGTTCGGTGAGGAGTTGCGGCCACTCCTCGTTGCGCCGGGTCAGCCAGCGCAGCCGGCCGTCGACCGGTTCCATGACCGAACTCAGCAGGCTGTTGCCGGCCAGGGTGAGGATGCGGTCGTGGAAACGGGTGTTGACGTCGGTGATCGCCTCGGCGTCCCCGGCCCCGGTGGCCCGCGCCGCCGCCCGCAGCAGGTCCTCCAGCTCCGCCAGCGCCTCGGAACTGGCCCGCGCCGCGGCGAGCCCCGCCGCGTACACCTCCAACGCCTCGCGCAGTTCGAAGAGTTCCCGTACGTCGGCGGGCGTCAGCCGCCGCACGACGGTGCGGCGCGGGGTCTCGAACAGCACGAACCCCTCGGCGACCAGCGCGCGGATCGCCTCCCGGACCGGCACCCGGGAGACCCCGAAGCGCTCGGCCAACTCCCGCTCCACGAGCCGGTCGCCGGGGAGCAGACGTCCCGCAATGATGTCCTGCCGCAGCCCCGCCAGGACCCGCTCGCGCACCGCGCCCAGCGGTTCGATCTTCCCCATGCGTCCCATCTTCGCCGACTCCGGCGGTGTTTTACGGAGCGTTAACGAGCGTGACATCGGCGCGAAGGGTTGACGGGAGGACCATGACGGCAGTTTGGTATACCAAAATGGCGCCCCCGGGCGCCGTCAGGCTCGGTATGCCCTCCCGTCCCCTCGCCCCAGGAGGCCCCGTGTCCCTCGCCGACCGCGCAGAGGCCACCGGCACCGCAGCGCCCCTCCCCGGCCCCGACCCACGGCTCACCAACGAAGACCTCGCCCCCGCGGGCAAGCGCACCTGGAAGGTCTTCGATCTGTTCGCCCTGTGGATGTCCGACGTCCACAACCTCGGCAACTACACCTTCGCCGCCGGACTCCTCTTCCTCGGCATGAACGTCTGGCAGGTCTTCACGTCCCTGCTCGTCGGCTTCGTGATCATCTACGTCGGGATGAACATGATGGGGCGCATCGGCCAGCGCACCGGCGTGCCGTTCCCCGTCGTCGGCCGGATCGCCTTCGGCGTCTGGGGCGCCAATGTCCCGGCGCTGATCAGGGCCGTCATCGCCATCATGTGGTACGGCATCCAGACCTACCTGGCCTCCGTCGCCGTCAACGTGATGCTGCTGGCCGCCTGGCCGGGACTGGAGTCCTGGACCCACTCCTCCTTCCTCGGCCTCGACGCGCTCGGCTGGGTCTCCTTCGTCGCGCTGTGGCTGGTCCAGGCGCTGATCATCAGTCGCGGCATGGAGTCCGTCCGCAGGTTCCAGGACTTCTGCGGCCCGGCGATCTGGCTGGTGATGATCGCGCTGGCGGTCTGGATCTTCGCCAAGGCCGGCTGGAGCATCTCTCTCACCAGCACCCCGCACCCGGTGTCGACGGGCGAGCAGTGGCGCCAGTGGTTCGGCGCGATCGGCCTGATCCTCGCCACCTACGGCACCCTGATGCTCAACTTCTGCGACTTCTCCCGCTTCGCCCCCGACTACCGCACCGTCCGGCGCGGCAACTTCTGGGGCCTCCCGGTCAACTCCACGGCCTTCGTCATCCTCTCCGTCGTCGTCACCGCCGGCGCCTACGAGGTCTTCGGCAAGGAGATCACCGACCCCGCCTACCTGGTCGCCGAGATCGGCAACACCTGGGTCCTGGTGCTGGGCGCGCTGATGTTCGCCATCGCCACCATGGGCGTCAACATCGTCGCCAACTTCGTCTCCCCGGCGTACGACCTCGCCAACGTCTGGCCGCAGAAGATCACCTTCCGGATCGGCGGCATGATCAGCACGGTGGCGGCCCTGGTCGTGACCCCCTGGAACCTCTTCTCCAACCCCACCGTCGTCAACTACTTCCTCGGCGGCCTCGGCGCCTTCCTCGGTCCGCTCTTCGGCGTGATCATGGTCGACTACTACTGGGTCAAGCGCGGTCGTGTCGACGTGGACCAGCTCTTCCGCGCCGAACCCGGCTCCCGTTACCACTACCGCGGGGGCGTCAACCCCAAGGCGCTGTGGGCGTTCCTGCCGTCGGCGGCGGTGGCGGCCGTCCTCGCGCTGGTGACGGCGTTCGGCGAGGTGGCACCGTACTCCTGGTTCATCGGCACGGCGATGGCCGCCGGGCTCTACGGACTCCTGTGCCGGGGCGAGCGGACGGCCGGGGCGGAGGGCTGAGGTCCGGTGCGCATCGTCGTCACCAACTGCAACACGACGCGGCAGATGACCGAAGAGATCGTCCGCGGTGCCCGGGCCGCCGCGAGCCCGGGCACCACCGTGACCGGTCTGACCCCGGGGTGGGGCCCGGAGTCGGCGGAGGGCTGGCTCGACAGCTACCTGTCCGCCGCCGCCGTCATCGACACCCTGCGAACCTATGACGGACCGCCGTACGACGCCGTCGTCCTGGCCGGCTTCGGGGAGCACGGACGCGAGGGCGTCCGGGAGCTGGTCGACGTACCGGTCGTCGACATCACCGAGGCCGCGGCGCACCTCGCCTGTCTGCTGGGGCGCCGCTACGGCGTCGTCACCACCCTGGAGCGCAGCCGCGGACAGATCGAGGACAGCCTGGAGACGGCGGGCGTGGCCCGCAACTGCGCGGCCGTCGCCGGTACCGGCCTCGGTGTGCTCGACCTCGACGACGGCGAGCGCACCCGGGCCGCGCTGCGCGCCGCCGCCGAGCGGGTCCGGGCGGCGGGGGCGGAGGTGCTGGTCCTCGGGTGCGCCGGGATGACGGGACTGCGGCGGTCGGTCGCGTCGGTGGGGGAGGAGCTGGGGCTGCCGGTCGTGGACGGCGTGGCGGCGGCGGTACGGCTGGCGGAGTCCCTCGTCGCCCTCGGGCTGACCACGAGCAGGGCGGGCGGCTACGCGGCGCCGCTGCCCAAGCGCCGGGTGTGGGGCCGGCCGTGCCCCTGAGCCCGTCCACCCGGCGGTGGCCTCACGGCCGGGCGGCCAGTCCGTCCAGGACCAGGTCGAGGAGGCGTTCGGCCTGCTCCCGCCCGGCGGGCGGGGCCGAGGAGACGGCGATGGCCGCCAGGGCGGCGCTCAGATCGGCCGGGCTGATGTCGGTGCGGATCGCCCCGGCGGCCACGCACGCCTCCATCAGGTCGGCGACGGCCGCCTCGATCATGTCCCGGCTCTGCCCGTAGGGGTTGCCGCCCGAGGCGGCGATGGCGCGCAGGGCCTCGGCCATGCCGAGTTTGGCGGTGACGTAGTCCAGGAAGAGCCGGGTCCACGCGCGCAGGGCCTCGTACGGCGGTCGCTCCGCCAGCAGGCCGGGAACGGCGTCGCAGAGCTGGGCCACCTCGTTGCGGTAGACCGCCTCGATCAGGGCCTCCCGGGTGGGGAAGTTGCGGTAGAGGGTCGCGCTGCCCACACCCGCCGCCTTGGCGATGCGCTCAAGGTGCGCCTCCAGTCCCTCCTCGGCGAACACCCGCACCGCCGCCGTGAGGATCTTCTCCCGGTTGCGTCGCGCGTCGGCGCGCAGTGGTCGCCCCGTGTCGTGTGTCCTCGGCTCTGCCATCGGCGACTGCCCTCCCTCTCCTCGTGATCTGCCCCGCTTGCTAAACGGGGGCGTGCCCACTTAGCCTGAGGGAAGTGGCGGCGCCCCCACTTCCACTGTAGGTCATGGCCTGACCTGCGCGCGCTCTCCCCAGCGAGGACTACTGATCATGTCGGGAATCGAAGGCAAGGTAGTGGCGATCACCGGTGCCAGCAGTGGCATCGGAGCGGTGACGGCGGCTCACCTCGCCGAGAAGGGGGCCCGGCTCGTGCTCGGCGCCCGCCGGGAGGACCGGCTGAAGGAGGTGGTGGACGGAATCGTGGCGCGGGGCGGCACGGCCGTAGGGGTCGTCATGGACGTGACGCGCCGGGAGGATCTGAGGCTCCTCACGGACACGGCTCTCGACCGGTTCGGCCGGCTCGATGTCCTGGTCTCCAACGCGGGCACGATGGCGGTGTCCCCGTTCGACGAACTGCGCCAGGATGACTGGGACGCGATGGTCGCCATCCACATCACCGGCCTGCTGAACGGCATCGGGGCCGCCCTGCCCGTCTTCCGGCGGCAGCGCTCCGGCCAGTTCGTCAACGTCGCCTCCACCTCCGCCTACGTGGTGAAGGCCCCGCAGGGCGTCTACGCGGCCACCAAGACGGCGGTCAAGGTACTGACCGAGGGGCTGCGCCAGGAATCCGGTCCCGACCTGCGCGTCACCCTCGTCTCGCCCGGACTCACCGACACCGAGGGGGTCGGCAAGGGCGCGAGCCCCGAGACGGCGGCGGTGATGACGCGGATGCGCGACGAGATCGGCGCCCCGCCGTCCGCCGTCGCCGCCGCGATCGCGTTCGCGATCGAGCAGCCCGACGGCATCGACATCAGCGAGGTCGTCGTCCGGCCTACCGCACAGGCCTGACGGGCGAAGGACGGCGGGCGAAGGACGGCGGGGGAGGGCAGCGGGGGAGGGCGGGTGGCTCGCGACGGTCGGCTGGCGGTGGCGGTGGCGGTGGTGGCGGCGGCGGCGGTGGCGGCAGCGGATGGGCGGCGGGCGGTGGGCGGTTGGCGACGGCCGGCGGGCGGCCGGCGGCGGAAAACCCGTCGTACGGCATGAGCGGCCCCCCTACGCTGTCGGCGCGGCGCACCCGCCCCGACCGGAAGGACCCCGCCCATGCCGGCCCGCCCCGCTCCAGCCCCCGTCCCTGCCCCTGCCCCCGACCAGGACTTCCTGGACGCCACCGCCGACCGCCTCGCCGCGCTGCCCGCCGTCCGCGCGGTCGCCCTCGGCGGCTCCCGCGCCCAGGGCACCCACCGCCCCGACAGCGACTGGGACCTGGCCGTCTACTACCGCGGCGCCTTCGACCCGGCCGACCTCCGCGCGGTCGGCTGGCCGGGCGAGGTCAGCGCGATCGGCGCCTGGGGCGGCGGCGTCTTCAACGGCGGCGCGTGGCTGACCATCGACGGACGCCGGGTCGACGTGCACTACCGCGACCTGGACGTGGTCGAGCACGAACTGGGCGAGGCACGGGCCGGCCGCTACCGCGTCGAGCCCCTCATGTTCCACCTGGCCGGCATCCCGACGTACCTGATCGTCGCCGAACTCGCGGTCAACCGGACCCTCCGCGGCGACCTGCCCCGCCCCGCCTACCCGGAGCCGCTGCGCCGGACCGCCCCCGAGCGCTGGTGGGGCACGGCCGAGGCCACCCTCGCCTACGCCGAGGCCGGCCACGCCCCCAAGGGCGCCGTCACCCAGGTCGCGGGCGCGATCGCCCTCGCCACGACCCAGACGGCACACGCGGTGCTGGCGGCGCGGGGGGAGTGGGTCACCAATGAGAAGGGGCTGGTGGAGCGGGCCGGGCTGGGCGGGGCCGACGCGCTCCTGACCGGGCTGACCTCCGCTCCGAGGGCCTTGGCCGGGGCGGTCGGCGAGGCGCGCACCCTGCTGGCGAGCGCCGTGGACGCCGCCGCGCGCCACTGAGCCGTACCACGGCCTACGGCGCGGACATCGCACGCCGGCTGCCCGCACGGCATTCCTGGCAGCCGTCACCTTGTGGAAACGTTGCCGTTCGCTTTCGCGTACGTGGACGCTTTACGGTGGGGACCGTAAACGATGCAGCCCGGCCACCGTCGCCCGAAGGCTCCCGCCCTCGACGAGACGACTGGAGGCCGTGCCGTGACCCGCCGCACCCCCGCCCTCGCACTTCCGCCCTGGCTGGCGCACGCCCTGCGCGCCCAGCGCGGACCCGTGCCCTGGAGCGCGGTCGTGCGCGGGGCGCTCGCCGCCGGGCCGCTGCTGCTGGCCGCGCTGGCGGCGGGCCGGGCGTCTCTCGGGGTGGTCGCCGCCGTCGCCGCCATGCTGGCCGGGATCAACGACCGGCCGGGCAGCCGACGGGTCTCCGTCGGGCGGATCGGCGTACCGGCGCTCGCGGGGGCGGCCGGGTTGTGCGCCGGCACGTACGCCGGTGACCATCTCGGCGCCGTCGCGCTGACCCTCGTACTGACCGTGCTCGGACTGGTCGCCGGGGGCTTCAGCGCCGTCGGGCCGGTCGCGTCCGGGGCGGCGACACAGTTGCTGGTCACGTCCGCGATCGGGGCCGGGATGCCGCTGCCCGATCCCGGCTGGCAGCGCGTCCTGGCGTTCCTCGCCGGAGCCGGCTGGCTGCTCGCGCTGCGGCTGGCCCTGCCCACACCCGGGCCGCTGACCGGCGCGACGCCCCGCGACTTCCGCCTGGACTTCCGCTTCGACGGGGAGCGCGCGGCGGTCGCCGGGGTCTACGACGCCGTCGCGGCGCTGCTCGACGCGGCCGGTACCCAGCACGCCGTCGCCCGCCGTGCCGCGCTCACCGCCGCCCTGGACCAGGCGCAGGACGCGTTCGCCGGGCCCCGGCTGCGCCGCTACGCCTCCTCCTCGGCCGAGCGCCGGCTGCACGCGCAGTACGCCGCCGCGCTGCCGCTCGCCGAGGCCGCCACCGCGTTGGCCTGGGCGGGGGAGGCCGTACCCCGCCGGGCCAGTGAGGGACCCCGGCGGCTCGCGGCGGCCGTACGCGCCGGAGCGCACACCGGACCGCTGCCCGCCCCCACGCGCTCCGCGCCCGGCCTGCGCGCCCTCGACGACGCCCTGCTGCACGCCGCCGTCGCCTTCGACCGGGGAAGCGGCGACGACCTGCACACCCGCAGGCGGTCACCCGGCTCCGTCCTGCGCACGGTCCTCGGCGCCGGCGGACGGGAGTACGGGCTGCGCGTCGGGCTCTGCTTCGGGGCCGGCGTGGCGGTCGCCCAGGCGCTGCACCACGCCCAGTGGTACGGGCTCCACCGGCACTGGTACTGGCTGCCCGCCACCGCCGTCTTCCTGGTCAAGCCCGACCTCGGACCGCTGGTGTCCCGGGTGCTGTGCCGGGCCGCCGGCACGGTCCTCGGCGCGCTGGTCTTCGCCGCGGCGGCCGCCGTCCTGCCCCGGCCCGGCGGGCTCGTCGCGCTCGTCGCCCTCGCCGGGGCCCTGATCCCCGTGGCGACCCGGCACTTCGCCGCGCAGACCGCCGTGGTCACCGTCCTCGTGCTGGCCCTGGTCATGGTCGGCGGCGAGCCGCAGGCGTCCGCCGGGCGCATCGGCGAGACCCTGCTGGCCTGCGCGATCGTGCTGGTCGTCGGGCATCTGCCGATGCCGGGGCAGCGCGGCGGCGGAGTGCGCGCCCGGCTCGCGGCGGCCGGTGACGCCGCGCACGCCTACCTCACCCATGTGCTGAGCGGGTCCGACGACCGGGCCCGGCGCTGGACGCTGCGCCGGGAGGCGTACCGGGCGCTCGCCGAGGCCCGCGCGGCGATCGCGCTGGCCGCCGCGGAGCTGCCCGCCCTCGCCCGCCACTCCCGGGGCGCCGACGAGATCGCCGCCACCCTGGAACGGCTCGCCGACACCACCACCGCCTGCGCCGTCCACCTCGACGACACGGGCCGGCTCACCCCGCGCCACCTCGCGCGGCTGGCCGAGCTGCGCGACGAACTGACCGAACGGCGCGACCGCGTCGGCGTGCGCCTGCCCGAGCTGCCGCTCACCGGCTGAGGCCCACGCGCTACCGTGGGAGCGCCGGGCGCACGGCGCTCCCACGGTAGCGCCGTGCGCCGGATGCGTTCCGCTGTACGTCGGCTCCAGCGTGCGCCGTACAGCGGCCCGAGCGCGCCGTGCACCGGCCTCGTCCCCCCGTACGTTGGCCCCATGACGCATCACGCGCAGCCACAGCCCGTGCGGCCCGTGCGGCCCGCCGATCTCGTCATCACCGGGTGCACCGTCCTCGTCCACGAGGGAGACGGCCCCGAACACCTCGCGTTCAGGCCGGATGCCGGCATCGTCGTGCGGGACGGTGCCGTCGACTCCGTGACCACCGCGGAGGCGGCGTCCGCCCTGCCCGCCGTCGAACGCATCGACGCGCGCGGCCAGGTCGCCCTCCCCGGGCTGATCAACTGCCATACGCACGCGCCCATGACCGTCCTGCGCGGCCTGGCCGAGGACCTGCCCACCGAGGAGTGGTTCAACGACGTCGTCTGGCCGGTGGAGTCCAACCTCACCGCACGCGACGTCGAACTCGGCGCCCGGCTCGCCTGCGCCGAGCTGATCCGGGCCGGGGTGACCTGTTTCGCGGACCACTACTTCGCGATGGACGCGGTCGCCGACGTCGTCGCCGAGTCCGGGATGCGGGCGCTGCTGGGCCAGGCGTACTTCTCCTCGCAGGGCACCGAGGGACGGGAACGCTCCCTCGACTTCGCGCTGCGGCGCCGAGGTGGTGCGGACGGCCGGATCACCACCGCCCTCGCCCCGCACGCCCCCTACACCGTCACCGACACCGACCTCGCCGCCACCGCCGAGCAGGCCCGCGCACACGGCCTGCCCGTCCATCTGCACGCCGCCGAGAACCGCGACCAGACCGAGACCAGCCTCGCCCGGCACGGCGCCACCCCCGTCGAGATCCTGGAACGCACCGGCGTCCTCGACGCCGACGTGCTGATCGCGCACGGCACCGGCATCCTCGAACGCGACCTGCCGGTCCTGGCACGCGCGGGCGGCCGTACGGCGGTGGCGACCGCGCCCCGCGGCTACCTCAAGTTCGCCTGGCCCACCACCACGCCGATCCGCGCCCTGCGCGCCGTCGGCGTGGCCGTGGGACTCGCCACGGACGGCGCCGCCTCCAACAACTCCCTCGACGTGTGGGAGTCGATGGCGCTCACCGCCCTGATCCAGAAGCAGACCGAGGGCGACCCGCGCTGGCTGACCGCGCGCCAGGCCCTCCACCACGCCACGGACCAGAGCGCCCGCGCCGTGGGCCTGGGGGAGACGGTCGGGCGGATCGCGCCGGGCCGGCGGGCCGATCTCGTCCTCGTCGACCTCACCGGACCGCACACCCAGCCGGTGCACGACCTGGCCGCCACCCTCGTGCACAGCGCCCGCTCCAGTGACGTGCGCACGACCATCGTCGACGGGCGGGTGCTGATGCGGGACCGCGAGCTGCTCACGCTCGACGTCCCGGCCGTGGTGCGGGAACTGGAGCGAAGGCTGCCCGAGCTGGTCGAACGGGGCCACGGCCGGCGCGTCCAGACGTACGACACCTGACGCCGCCGAAAACGCGGGAAGTTTTTTTCGCGCGCCGCGATGAGTTCCGCCGCCGCCGCCGGTCCACCACTTGACGGACCGTTGCACAGGAGGAGCCCATGTCGCTTCCCGAGATCGTCTCCCGCCACGAATGGCGCGCGGCGCGCGAGGCGCTGCTGGCCAAGGAGAAGGCGGCCACCCGCGCGCGTGACGCGCTCAACGCCGAGCGGCGCGGGCTGCCCATGGTGGAGATCGGCAAGGAGTACGTGTTCGAGGGCGGCGACGGGAAGGCCACGCTGCTCGACCTGTTCGAAGGGCGGCAGCAGCTCATCGTCTACCACTTCATGTTCGCCCCCGAGTGGGACGCCGGCTGCCGCAGCTGCTCGGCGTTCCTGGACCAGATCGGCCACCTGGCGCACCTGCGGGCCCGCGGCACCTCGTTCGCGGCGGTCTCCCGGGCGCCGTACCCGAAGATCCTCCCCTTCAAGGCGCGGATGGGCTGGACGCTGCCCTGGTACTCGTCGTACATCACCGACTTCAACGAGGACTTCGAGGTCACCCTCGAACACGAGGGCGAGCTGACCGAGCGTCCGGGGCTGAGCTGCTTCCTGCGGGACCGCGACCGCGTCTTCCACACCTACTCGACGTACGAGCGCGGCCTCGACTGCCTCGGCTCGACCACCAGCCTGCTGGACCTGACCGCACTGGGGCGCCAGGAGGAGTGGGAGGAACCCGCGGGGCGTGCGTCGGCTCTGGGGGCGCCCATGGGCAGTGAGCGCCTGCGGTACCACGACGAGTACGAAGACTGACACGTGCGGTGAGCGAGAGGCCCGAAAAGCCGTAATGATGCTCACTCTTTGCGGTGAACGCGTGTCAGGTACGTCTCGATACCGTCACTCGACGAGGTGTTCACCCCATCGTTGGCGTTTAACTCTACGAGTGCAACGCCAGATGGAGGTGCGGGGTGAACGGGCGAACAGTGCTCGAACGCTTTCCGGCCGGCGGACCGCGGGGGTCCTGGCCGGCCGAGGAGTTCGCGAACGCGCGGCGTCAGGAGGGTCTGCCCGCCGAGGTCGTCATGGACCTCGCGACCGACATGTTCCTGGTGATCGTGCGGGGCGGCGAGGCAACCGGGGGCGCCGCGGCCTGAGCCGTGCGGTGCGCTGTCCGCGCGGCTGATCAGGCCGGCTTGGGCGCGGGCACCGGGGTCTTCGGCGAGGTCTTCGGCGCAGTCGGCGGCGAGGTCTTCGTCGAGGCCGGCGTCGCGGTCGGCGTCGAGGCCGGCGCCGACGTCTTCATCGAAGTCTTCGGCGGGGACTTCTCCGTGGTCTTGTTCAGGGACTGCTTCCGGGTGGGCACCGGCGTCCGCGTGAACTGCTCGGCCTGGAGCGAGTACAGCTCGGCGTAGACCCCGCCGGTGGCGAGCAGCTCGTCGGGCGTCCCGGACTCCACGAGCCGGCCCTGGTCCAGGACGTGCACCAGATCCGCGTGGCGCACGGACGCCAGCCGGTGCGTGATCAGCACGACCGTCTGGCCGCTGCCGGCCAGTGCCCGGATCTTCTCGAACACCTCCAGCTCGGCCCGCGCGTCCAGCGCCGCGGTCGGCTCGTCCACCACGAGGATGCGGCCCTTCCGGTACGCCGCCCGCGCGATCCCGAGCCGCTGCCACTGTCCGCCGGACAGCTCGTGACCGCCGGTGAAGTGCCGGGCGAGCAGGGTGTCCAGGCCGCGCGGCAGGTCCGCGACCACCTCCCCGGCGCCGGCCTCGGCGACCGCGTCGGCCACCCGCTCGTCGTCCAGCGGGGCGCTGGAGCGGCCCACGGCGACGTTCACCCGGGCGGTGAACGGCCACCGTTTGAAGTCCTGCGCCACCATCGCGATCCGTTCCGCCAGCTCCCGCCGGTCCGCCGCGGCGGCGTCCACCCCGTCCCACAGGACGCGTCCCCGCTCCGGGGTGTAGAGCCCGGCGAGCAGCTTGACCAGCGTGGTCTTGCCGGAACCGTTCTCGCCGACGAGCGCGATGATCCGGCCCAGCGGGAGAGTGAGCGACACATCGTCCAGGGCGGGGCGCGCGGAGTCGCCCGGGTAGCGGAACGTGACGTTCTCGAAGCGGATCTCGCGCGGGTCGGCGGGCAGCGCCGTGCCGCCCTCCGGGATCGCCCGCTTGGCCGCCTCCACGTGCAGCCGCTCCAGGTCGCCGACGAACAGCGCCTCCTCGTGCAGCGCGTTCACCTCCACCACCAGGGTCTCCAGGCTCTGCGAGCCGGTGCGGATCGCGATCACCGCGGTACCCGCCACCGACAGGGCCATCGCGCCGCCCAGCAGCAGCCCGCCGAGCGTCGCGTACGTCGCCGCCGTCGCCAGCCCCGTCCAGGCCGCCGCGATCAGGCCGGTACGGGCCGCCAGCCCCGCCAGCCGGGCCTGCTCCGCCTCCGCCGTCTCCGACATCGCCCGGTAGTGCCGCAGCAGGAACGCGCCCACCCCGTGCACCCGGATCTCGGGCGCCGCCTCGGGCTCGATGAGCAGCCCGGCGATCAGCCGGCCCGCGCGCACGTGCTGCACCCAGGCCTGGAAGGACTCGTACCGGCGCCGGGCGACCGTCAGCGCGCTCCAGGCGCTCGGCAGGGTCATGGTCACCAGCAGCGGCAACAGCGCCGGGTGCAGCACGGTCAGCACACCGGCCGCCGCCACCAGCGAGATCAGCGCGTTGATCACGCGCGCGCTGTACGCGATCATGCGGCGGGCGGAGACGGCGCCGTACTGGGCGGTGTCCAGCAGTTTGTGGAAGGCGTGGTCCTCGATGGCCGCCAGTTCGACCTCGGTCGCCCGCTCCAGGTACTGCTCCGTCGCCACCCGCTCCACCTTGGGCTCCAGCCGCCCCGTGGCGTACGTGGTGGCCGCCCGCAGCAACGCCGCCACCAGCATCATCGCGGCGACCGTGACCAGCGCGGGCAGGGCTTCGCGCAGCCGCTCCTCGACCGTTCCCTGAGCCATCAGCCGGCTGAGCACGCTGTTGACCGCCAGCAGGCTCACCGCCTGCGCCACGCCCCGTCCGGCCTCGGCCGCCAGCACGGTCCGCGCGGCCGCTGGATCGGCCTGCCGGGCGAGCCGGAAACTGGCGGCCAGCAGGGACGGCAGGCGGGTCACCATGGACCGGAAGCCCAGCTCCAGAAACGCGTCGGAGTGCTGGCTCCAGCCCGTGTCGTAGCGCAAGGGACCGCCGAAGAGCAGCCGCTCCGACTCCGACACCCCGGCCGGTTCCGCCCCACGCTTCTTCCGCACCGTCTGCCTCCCCCGATCGGCGATCGTGGACGGACGCCACTATGGCGGGGCGGCACCCGAGGGGACAGGGCGTGACCGGGGGACACCGGAGCGCGCGGGCAGCACGACGGTTCCCGCGTGCGCCCGCGCGCTCCGGCGCTACGGGCCCTCGGTCAGGCGGAGACCGGGCGGGACCAGGACGGTGTGGTGCCCGTCAGCCGGCACAGCGCGAGGTAGAGGGGGATGGGCGGGGTGTACGGGACCTCGCCGTCCGGTCGGTAGAGCAGGCCGGGGACGTCGAGCAGGCCGGGCAGGACCGCGCCGGCGGCGTACTGCGCGGGCGCCGGCCACTCCATGGCGTAGTCGGAGTCGGAGGGGACGATCCACCACCAGTGCGCCTCGTCGGCGTAGACGCACCCCACGCGGGGCAGCCGGGGCAGTACCCGCTGGCCCAGAATCGGAGGGACCGCCACCGCGTCACAGCCCAGCGGGGCGCTCATGCCGTCGGGCACGGGGAGGCGGTGCGGTGTCCGTTGCGTGTTCAGCCGGCGCTGGAGCCGGACCAGTGTGTCCAGGCCGCGTACCCGAGTACCCGATGCAGCCCTCACAGCCGTTCTCCCCCCGTGCCGTGCCGTGCCGTTCCGCGCCGTCCTGTCGCGTTCCGCGCCGTTCCGTGCCGTTGCGTTCCGTGGTGCCGTGTGCCGTGGGTCTTGTCGGTGGTGTCGCCACCGTCCTCGTCGTCGCCGGAACCCGCCCCGCCCGCGCCGGGCGGGCCGGGCTTGGGGCGGGCACCCCATCCCAGGTCGCCGTGCGGCTCGGGAGGGACGGAGTGTCCGGGTGAACCGGACGGTTCGGGGGATGCGGAGGGGGCCCGGGGGCCGGAGGGGTCCCGGGGGCGGGACGGGGTGCGGGTTCCGGACGGTTCCCGGGGGTCCGCCGGGGCGAGGGTTCCGGAGGGTTTCCGGGGGTCGGCCGGGGCGAGGGTTCCGGAGGGTTCCCGGGGGTCGGCCGCGGGGTCCGGAGATTCCGCCGATACGGACGGTTCCGGTGAAACGTCGGCCGTGTGCGGCAGTTCGGCCCAGACCAGCAGCCCGGGACCGTGCTCCTGCGCGCCCCAGGCGTGGCACAGGGCATCGACCAGGAGCAGTCCTCTGCCGTGCTCGTCCTCGGGCTGCCGCCGGGACGACGGCTGCGGCTGCCCCGGCGCGCACCCCTCGTCCCGTACGGCTATGCGGACCAGGTCGGCGCGGTCGGACAGCTCGCACACTATGCGGCTGCTCGCCGTGTGCACGATGGCGTTGGTGACCAGCTCCGAGACGACCAGAGCCGCCGTGTCGCAGGTGTCCTCACACACCGACCAGCCGGTCAGCCGGGCGCGCGTCAGGCGTCTGGCCTGGGCGGGGGAACCCGGGTGGGCGGCCAGCTCGAAGCGGAACCGGCGCTCGGCAGCCGGCCCGCAGGGGGCGGCTCCCGTGGCGGCGCCCGGGCCGTGGGGGCCCGAGACGGCCTCTGTTCCTAAAGGCGCGGACGGAATCACGCTTGCCACTATCGCCCCGCCGAGAACACTTGGCAAGAGTCACTCTGAAAATTGCAGAGTGCTGTGTGACGTTCTGGACGGGCGTGGCACACTGCTCGCAACAGCACGTCGAGCGGCGCCACTTCAGATCCGGTCCGAGGTCTGACCGGACTCCGGAACGGGTCCGGGGAGGGCGCCGCCGGGCTGTCCGCGCGCGCTCGCGGCCGGCCCGGCACGCTCGGCGGCTTCAGTACTGCTCGATACGGTTCGTACTGCTCGATACGGCTCGTGCGGCTCGTGCGGTCCGTGTGGCTCGACACGCGACAAAGGGACTCTTCGTGGAGGTGGAGCGGTGAGCGAACCGCGGTCCGCGCCGACCGTTGGTCAGGTCGTCCTCGGCCGACGGCTGCTGGACCTGCGGGAAAGCGCCGGGATGAAGCGCGAGGAAGCCGCCCGCATCCTCCGCGTCGCCCCCGCCACGGTCCGCCGTATGGAGATGGCCGAGGTCGCGCTGAAGATCCCGTACCTCCAGATGCTCCTGAAGGCGTACGGCGTCTCCGAGGAGGAGGCCGAGGCCTTCGTCCTGCTGGCCGAGGACGCCAACAAACCGGGGTGGTGGCAGCGCTTCCACGACATCCTGCCCGGCTGGTTCTCGATGTACGTCAGCCTGGAGGGCGCCGCGGCCCTCATCCGGTCCTACGAGCCGCACTTCGTTCCCGGACTGCTCCAGACCGAGGCCTACGCGCGCGGGGTGCTGCAGTCGGGCGCCATCGGCCAGACCCGCCCCGACGACATCGAACGCCATGTCGATCTGCGGATGCGACGCCAGGAACTGCTCACCCGCGAGGACGCGCCCCGCCTGTGGGTCGTCATGGACGAGACCGTGCTGCGCCGCCCGGTCGGCGGCCCTGAGGTGATGCGGGACCAGGTCGACAGACTGCTCGACGCCGCGGAACTGTCCAACGTGACCCTCCAGGTCGTCCCGTTCGCCAACGGGCCGCACCCCGGCACGTACGGGCCCTTCGTGCTCTTCCGATTCGCCGTGCCGGAACTCCCGGACATGGTGTACAGCGAGTACCTGACCGGCGCCGTCTACCTCGACGCGCGTGCCGAGGTGGCGACCCACCTCGAGGTCATGGACCGCATGGCGGCGCAGGCCGCTACGGCACATCGCACAAAAGAGATCCTCCGGGATCTCCGCAAGGAGCTGTAATGGATCGCATCACGTCCCAGCCCAGGCCACGGATACGCGGCCAGCGCATCTACAACGGCATGCCCGCGCGCGAGCTGGGCAGCGAGGGCTGGCACAAGCCGTGGAGCGGCGGCAACGGCGGCAACTGCCTGGAGGCGATGAAGCTCGCCGACGGCCGGATCGCCGTTCGCCAGTCCACCGACCCCGACGGACCCGCGCTGATCTACACGTCCGACGAGATGACGGCCTTCATCGAGGGAGCGAAGGCCGGAGAGGCGGACTTCCTGCTCTCCTGAACCTGCTCTCCTGAACCTTTGCGCACCGCTTGCCTCTAAGCCTCCCGTTCCACTTGATCGCTGACCCTGATCACCGATCCTGATCACCGACCTTGATCCCCGACTTTGATCGCTGGCCTTGATCACTCACCGCCCACCCGGCTCAGCCCTCTGGAGTCCGTCATGACCGGACAGCCGCCCGTCGAGATCGACACGAGCAGACCTCACCCCGCACGCATGTACGACTGGTATCTCGGCGGCAAGGACAACTACCCCGTCGACGAGGAGATGGGCCGTCAGATGCTCACCCTCGACCCGCGGGTCCCGGTGATGGCGCGCGTCAACCGCGCGTTCATGCACCGGGCCACCCGCTGGCTGTCGCGCCAGGGTGTACGGCAGTTCCTGGACATCGGCACCGGCATACCGACCGAGCCCAACCTCCACCAGGTCGCCCAGGAGACCACGCCCGACGCCCGCGTCGTCTACTGCGACAACGACCCCATCGTGCTGGCGCACGCGGCGGCCCTGCTGCGCGGCACCCCCGAAGGGGCGACCGAGTACCTCCAGGCCGACGTCCGCGACCCGGACGCCATCCTGGACGGCGCCCGCAAGGTACTGGACCTCGACCGTCCCGTCGCGCTGTCGCTCATCGCGCTGCTGCACTTCGTCTCCGACGAGGACGGCGCCCACGACCTGGTCCGCCGCCTGCTGGCGGCGCTGCCCTCCGGCAGCTACCTGGTGGTGACCCACGCGACCTCCGACTTCACCCCCGAGGAGTCGCGGGCGGCCACCGAGAAGCTCAAGGCCGCGGGGGTCACCCTGGCCCTGCGCTCCCGCGAGGAGTTCACCCGCCTCTTCGACGGCCTCGACCTCGTCGAACCGGGCGTCCAGGTCCCCCACCTGTGGCACCCCGAACTGGGCGAGCCGGTACCCGGTCAGGAGGACGGTGTGATTCCCGGGTACGGGGCGGTGGCACGCAAGCCTTGACCCGGGGCCCGGGCTGCACGCTGTCGGGGGAGGCCCGGGTTGCTCCCGTCCTGCGGTCAGGCTGCCCCCTGCCCGGGAGGCTGGGTCGTCTCTCTGTCCGAGGGACAGGGTCGTCTCCCTGTCCGGGCCACCGGGTTGCGCTCCGTCCGCGGGCGCGGGCTGCTCCCCGTCCCTGCCCCGTCGGGTCGGCGGCCGGGCGCGGAGCCGGGTGCGGAGCCGGGCGCGACGACTGCCGCTCAGGCCGTCATCGGTCGGTCGTACGGACCGATCGGTGCCGGCAGGGGTGAGGGCCGGCCGGTCAGGTGGCGGTCGACCGCAGCCGCCACCGCCCGCCCCTCCGCGATCGCCCACACGATGAGCGACTGCCCGCGCGCGGCGTCCCCCGCGGCGAACACCCCGGGGACGTTCGTCTCGAACGCCGCGCCCCGCGCGAGCGTGCCACGCGCATCCAACTCCAGTCCCAACTGGCCGACCAGCCCGTCCGCACGGTCCGGCCCGGAGAAGCCGAGGGCGAGCAGCACCAGATCCGCCGGGAGCGTCCGCTCGGCGCCGGGCAGCGGGCGGCGCCCGGCGTCCACCCCGGTCAGATGCAACTCCCGCACATGCCCGCCCGCGTCCCCGGTGAGCCGCAGCGTGGACGCCGCGAACAGCCGTGCGTCCGAGTCCGCCACCGGCGCGGAACGCAGGTCCCCCGCCTCCTCGTGCGCCGCCGACAGCCGGTACAGCCGCGGGTACGTCGGCCACGGCTCCGCCTCCTCGTCGCGTTCCGCACCCGGCTGCGCGTAGATGTCCAACTGGGTCACGGACGCGGCACCGTCCCGTACCGCTGTGCCCAGACAGTCCGCCCCCGTGTCACCCCCGCCGACGATGACGACGTGCTTCCCGGCGGCGGACAGCGGAGAGACCCCGAGATCCCCCTCGCACACCCGGTTGGCCAGCGGCAGATACTCCATCGCCTGATGAACTCCGGCCAACTCCCGCCCCGGCACTTCCAGTTCCCGCCACGCCGTCGCCCCCGTGGCGACCACCACGGCGTCGTACCTCGCCCGCAACTCCTCCGCGGCGACGTCCCGCCCGACCGCCGTGGACGTACGGAACCTCGTCCCCTCCGCCCGCATCTGCTCGATCCGCCGCTCCAGATGCCGCTTCTCCATCTTGAACTCGGGGATGCCGTACCGCATCAGCCCCCCGATCCGGTCGTCCCGCTCGTACACGGCGACCGTGTGCCCCGCCCGGGTCAGCTGCTGTGCCGCCGCGAGCCCTGTGGGCCCCGACCCGATCACCGCCACCGTCCTGCCCGACAACCGGTCCGGCGGGCACGGCGGCGTAAGGCCCTCCTCCCATGCCCGGTCGGCGATGGCGCATTCGACGTTCTTGATCGTGACGGCCGGCTGATTGATCGCCAGCACACACCCCGCCTCACAGGGCGCCGGGCACAACCGGCCCGTGAACTCCGGGAAGTTGTTGGTGGCGTGCAGCCGCTCACTGGCAGCCCGCCAGTCCTCCCGGGAGACCAGGTCGTTCCACTCGGGGATCAGGTTGCCCAGCGGACAGGCATGGTGGCAGAAGGGGATGCCGCAGTCCATGCAACGGCCGGCCTGCTTGCTGATGATCGGCAGAAGGGCTCCCGGGACATACACCTCGTCCCAGTCGCGTACCCGTTCTTCCACCGGCCTGCGGGGCCACTCCTGGCGGGGCGTGGTGATGAATCCCTTGGGGTCGGCCATGGCCGTCTTCCTTGCGTGAGCGGGGTCAGGCCGTGCGCGGGCGCCGCACTCTCCCTGCCACGATACGTCCGGCCGACGACCCCCGCAGGGCGGCCGGACGGCACGTGATCCCCGGGCGTCCGCAGGGCGGCAGCGGCGCCGGGCGCCGGGTGTCGCTCAGGTGAGGGCCGATATGTATGACACCGCCGCTCCGGCCGACGCCGCCGCACGGACGTGGTTCCACGCCGTCCACTCGCGTACGTACCTGGGCCAGTACGCTGTCGCCTCCGCGCTCTCCGGCTCCAACCGGGCCAGCGCGTCGTTGCGGGGCACGTTGGCGGCCATGGTGAGCCCGAACGAGCCGATCAGGTGCAGTCCGCTGCCCAGGAGCAGCTCCACGGTGCCCTCGTCCGGCCAGAGCACGAAGGTCACCACGGCGAGCACCGCGCACAGCAGCGCCGACCCGACGAACAGGACCATGAACGGCGGCGTCACCGCGGCCACGTTGATCGCCTGCATCGCCGCCACGCCCCGCGCCGTCGGCAGCGCGGCCAGTCCCCGCATGACGAAGGCCGAGAAGCCGAAGAAGACGCCGGCCACCAGTCCCGTCCCCAGTACTCCCAGCACCGTCAGCGCGAAGTACGGCCCCTCGATCATGATGTCCGCCCCCGCTCTTCTACGAATGTCATCCGTCCCCCCGGCATCCCGTTGCCTCGTCTTCGCCACCCGAGCCATACCCGGGAGGCTGTCCTGTCCTGCCCACCCCTGCCCAGCCCGTGTGCCCGTGTCTTCTGCCTCGCCGGCCTGTCGCATCATGGGTGCTGTGGGATGGGAAGCGATCACCTGGGACCGGCTCGGCGGCCTGCTCGCCGAGCGTCTGCTCGACCTGAAACCGGCCGACGGAGGTCCCTGGTGCCGCGTCGCCATCGACGGTGCTCCCGCGGCCCGCCCCGGTGACCTCGCCGAGCGGGTCGCCGAGGCGCTCCGCCCTCTCGGGCGGCCCTCTCTGGTCGTCGGCACGGACGGCTTCCTGCGCCCCGCCTCCCTGCGGCTCGAACACGGCCGCCGGGACGCCGACTCGTACTACGACGGCTGGTACGACACCCGCGCTCTGTGGCGTGAGGTCTTCGGCCCCCTCGAACCAGGCGGCGACGGGCGGGTCCTGCCCGACCTCTGGGACCCGGTCACCGACCGCGCCACCCGCAGTCCCTACGTCCACCTCCCGCCCGGTGGGATCCTGCTGCTGCACGGTCCCTTCCTGCTGCGCCACTGGTTCCCCCTCGACCTGAGCGTCCACCTTCTCCTCACCCCCGGCGCACTGCGCCGCCGTACCGCCGAGGCCGAGCGGTGGACGCTGCCCGCCTTCGAACGCTACGAACACGAGACCGACCCCTCCGGTGCCGCGGACATCCTGGTCCGTGCCGACGACCCGCGTCACCCCGCCTGGAACGGGTAGTGCGTCCGGAGCGCACGGATCAGCAGGCCTGCCGCGCCCGTGACCGAAGCCGGCCGTTCGATGCCGGCCGTTCGAAGCCGGTCGTTCGAAGCCGGTCGTTCGGAGCGGCTCGTGTCAAAGCCAGTCGTTCCGCCGGAATCCCCGGTACAGCGTCAGACAGGCGACGGCTATCACGCCCAGGACCAAGCCGTAGCCGTACCGCCATCGCAGTTCGGGCATGTGGTCGAAGTTCATGCCGTACATGCCGCAGACCATGGTCGGCACGGCGACGATGGCCGCCCAGGCCGTGATCTTCCGCATGTCCGCGTTCTGCGCGACCGTGACCTGTGCGAGGTGTGCCTGAAGGATGGAGTTGAGCAGTTCGTCGAAGGCGGCTATCTGCTCCGTGGCCCGCAGCAGGTGGTCGGAGACGTCGCGGAAGTATGCCTGTATCTCCGGGTCCACCACCCGGATCGGCCGGGTGGCCAGCTCCTCCAACGGCCGGCCGAGTGGTACCACCGCCCGCTTCAGCTCCAGGAGCTCGCGCTTGAGCTGGTAGATCCGCCCGGGGTCGAGCCGTGCGCCGTCCTGCGCGAACACGGCCGTCTCGACATGGTCGACATCCGTCTGCACCGCGTCGAGGGCGGTGAGGAAATCGTCGACGACATGGTCCGCGACCGCGTGCAGCACCGCCGAGGGCCCCTTGGCGAGCTGCCGGGGATCGGACTCCAGCTCCTCGCGCAGCGGCCCCAGTGAACCGTGCCGTCCGTGCCGCACGGTCACCACGAAGTCCTGGCCGGTGAAGACCATGATCTCGCCGGTGTTCACCACCTCGCTGGTGGCCGTCAGTTCCTCGTGCTCGACGTAACAGACCGTTTTGAAGACCGCGAAGAGCGTCTCCCCGTACCGCTCCAGCTTCGGACGCTGGTGGGCCTCGACGGCGTCCTCGACCGCCAGTGGATGCAGGTCGAAGAGTTCCGCGATGTCCGCGAACTCCTCGTCTGTCGGCTCGTGCAGCCCGAGCCAGACGAACCCGTCCCCACTCTTGCGTACCCGCTCCACCGCGTCCACCAGACCGACACCCCCGGGCACGCGGATCCCGTCCCGGTACGTCACGCAGTTGACCACCGAAGAGCCAAGCGGGGAACGCGCGGGATGGCTGAGGTCGACGCGCGGACGCCGGCGGGCGAGCCGTGCCACGCGGCGGAGGTGTCCGCCCTTGCCGAGGCTCGTGACCTTCCGCAGATTCCCTGCCATGGACATACGGATCTCCTCGCGTGCTTCCCCGTGCGCCGTGCTTCCCACGCCTGCCGCGCCAGTCTGCCAGGCCGGCGCGGACCTCGGGCCGGCCTGTGGAAAGGGGAGATTCCGCTTGGTTCCCGGCTGTGGACAACCCGTCGTACCCGGATGCGGACAGCCGGGGCCGTTCGGAGCGTCGGCCCCTTCCGGCAAGCCGGACAACTGGGATGATCGGCACATGACGCGAACCGACGGATATCTCCTCGACAACCGGCAGACCGAGGCGGCGGAGCGTTTCGATGCCTTCGCCACCCTCTTCGACCCCACGACGTTCCGGCACCTCACAGCCATGGGCATCGGACCGGGCTGGCGCTGCTGGGAGGTCGGGGCCGGCGGCACCTCCGTGGTCTCGTGGCTGGCCAAGAAAGTGGGCCCCACGGGACGGATCGTCGCGACCGACATCGACACCTCGCGTCTCACTCCGGCCGCCCGTCCGCCGGTCGAGGTGCGGGTGCACGACGTGGCTGCCCAGGACCCGCCGGGCGAGGGCTTCGACCTGGTGCACGCCAGGCTCGTACTCGTTCATGTGCCGGAGCGGGAACGGGCGTTGCGGTCCATGGTCAGGTCCCTGCGCCCCGGCGGACGCCTCCTGGTGGAGGACGCCGATCCCGCGCTCCAGCCGCTGCTGTGCCCCGACGAGTACGGACCCGAGCAGCAACTGGCGAACCAGCTGCGGCACGCCTTCCGCAAGTTGCTGGCCCGTCGTGGCGCCGACCTGTCCTACGGCCGGCAACTTCCGCGGCTGCTGAGGGAGGCCGGTCTGCGCCGGGTCGAGGCGGACGCCCACTTCCCGGTGACCTCGCCCGCCTGCGCCGCCCTGGAGTCCGCCACGATCCGCCAGGTCCGCGACCAGCTCGTCACCGCCGGCCTCGCCACGGACCAGGACATCGACCGTCATCTCGCGAACGTAGCCTCAGGGGCCATGGATCTGGCCACGGCCCCCATGATCTCGGCATGGGGGCGCAAGGCGTAGCCGGGCGGCGCGGAGGCCCGCGCACACCGCCGGACTGCCGACGTGCGGGGCTCGTATGGACGTTGCTCGGCCTCCGCTCCGGTTCCTGTCCTCAGCGGAGTGAGACCGCGTCGCCCTGACAGGTGGGAGCAGCCGCCGTGACGGGTGGTGAAGCCGGCCGCTGTGACGGGCGGTGAAGACAGTCACCATGACAGGCGGTGAAGACAGTCACCATGACAGGCGGGGGCGGTCGCCGTACAGAACCCGAAAGCCCGAAACCGGAAGCTGTCGGCGTAGCGGGGTCGGACCTCACGGCGACGTCCGCACATCAGCCGCTGGGAGCCGGGGGCCGGACACAGGCGGCCGACCGCCCACCCGTTCAACCGCCTCCGCGCCCGCCCGGCACCCCCGCGCCGCCGCTTCCGCCGGGCCCGACCCCGACAGCAAGGCCGCGAGGAACGCCCCGGTGAAGGCGTCCCCCGCGCCCGTCGTGTCCCGGGGCGTCGCCGGTACGGCGGGCACCCGGGCGCACACGGCACCGCCGCGCGCCACCACCGCACCGTCCGCCCCCAGCTTGGCGACCACGAGCGGCACCCGACGGCTCAACTCGGCCACCGCGTCGGCCGCCACGCCGACCACCGCGTCGTCCGTCCGGGACAGCCCGGTCAGCAGACACGCCTCGTCATGACTCGGCAGGAGTACATCCACTCCCTGGACGAGGGAGAGAAACCGGTCGGCACCCAGTTCCGCGAGGAAGCCGGCTGACGCGGGATCCAGACTCACCGGCACCCCACGCGCGCGTGCCGCTTCCAGCGCGACCGCCAGCAGCGCGCGGCTCGGCGCGGAGAACAGCAGGTAACCCGACAGATGCAGATGCCCGACACCGTCGAGCAGCGTGTCCGACCAGTCGCCGGGCGCGAGCCGGAGCGACGCCCCGCTGTCCGTCAGGAACGTCCGCTCGGCCGAGGCACCCGCGTCGACCAGGCAGACGACCGTCCCCGTCGGCGCCTCCTCGTCCACCACCAGACGGGGCCGTACCCCCGCGGCCACCAGCTCCCGCTGGTGCCAGACCGCCGTGTCCGCACCGACCCGCCCGAACAGCCGTACGTCGTCGCAGCCCTGGTGAGCGGCCCAGCAGGCCACGTTGGCGCCCGCTCCGCCGGGCAGCCGGTGGATAGAGGCGGCCGTGTCCGTACCGACGGCCAGCGGCCCGCGGGGGCGGACGACGATGTCCGTGATCACGTCCCCGATCACCAGCAGCGCGCCGTCGGGCCCCGCCGTCACGCCCCGGTCCAGGCCGCCGCCACCCGGGCCGCCAGCCGCACGTTGCCGCGCACCGCCGCCAGGTTGGCGCTCAGCGAGGCCCCGTCCGTGTGCCGCACCAGGTGGTCGAGGAGGAACGGGGTGACCGCCTGCCCGGTGACGCCCTCCTCCGCGCACGCGCGCAGCGCGTCGGCGAGCACCCGCGCGTGCACCTCGGGATCGAGCTGCTCCTCCTCGGGCACCGGATGGGCGACGATCAGCGCCGACTCCGGCGTTCCGAGCGCGTCCTGCGCCCGCATCACCGACGCCACCTCCTCCGGAGTACGCAGCGTCCAGTCCACCGGATGCCCCGAGTCGGAGAGATAGAAGCCGGGGAACCGGTCCGTGCCGTACCCGGCCACCGCGACCCCCAAAGTCTCCAGCCGCTGGAGCGTCGCGGGCACGTCCAGGATCGACTTCACCCCGGCACAGACCACGGTGATACGGGTGCGCGCCAGCAGGCTCAGGTCGGCCGACTCGTCCTGAGTCGCTGTCCACTCCCGGTGCACCCCGCCCAGCCCACCGGTGGCGAAGACCCGGATGCCCGCCCCCGCCGCCAGCGACGCGGTCGCCGAGACCGTGGTCGCCCCGCTCGCCCCGGCCGCCATCGCGAGCGGCAGGTCGCGGTGGCCGAGTTTGCGGATACCGTCCTCATTGGCGATCCGCTCCAGTTGCTCCTTCCCGAGCCCGACGCGGGGTTGTCCGTCCAGCACGGCGATCGTGGCCGGAACGGCCCCCTCCTGCCGTACCGCCTCCTCCAGCTCCCGCGCCACCTGGAGATTGCGCGGACGCGGCAGCCCGTGCGCGATGATCGTGGACTCCAGCGCCACCACGGGCCGACGCGAGTCGACCGCCTCCCGCACCTCTTCCGACACCACCAGCACCACAGGTACGCCTCCTGTCCGTCGGCTCTCCCTCATCTCTGGCGGGCCCGGCACCGGGCCAAACCCTTGCGGCCCCCGGGACCCGGCACCAGGCTGGTGACCATGACGGACAACACGGCACGCCTCGACCACGTCGTCCTCTGGGTGCGCGACCCGCTCACCTCGGTCGGCTTCTACGAGAAGACGCTGGGCATGGAGCCCTTGCGGGTCACCGAGTTCGCGGCGGGAACGGTGCCGTTCCCCTCCGTACGTCTCAACGAGGAGACGATCTTCGACCTCATGCCGCTCACCATGGCGCCGCGGATGACGATGCTGCCCGATGCCGCCGACAGCTCGGGTCATCCGGTCAACCACGTCTGCCTGTCCCTGCCGGAAGGCGACTTCGACGCGCTGCGCGGCCGTCTGGAGGACCAGGGTGCCCCGGTCTCGGACTTCTCGTACGACTCCTACGGAGCCCGGGGCATGGCCAGGCGCAGCTTCTACTTCACCGACCCGGACGGGAACATCTTCGAGGCGCGGCACTACGCCTGACCCGAGGGCCCACGTGACCCGAGGGCCTGTCGGGGCACCGGAGCCGCACGGACCCCATCCGGCAGCCGAGCCGTCAGAACAGTGGCTCGGGCAGCACTCCCTCCAGCGCCAGCAGCTTCCTCTTGGTCTCCAGACCGCCTCCGAACCCGCCGATGCCGCCGCCGCTCTCCACGACCCGGTGGCAGGGCACGACGACCGGCAGCGGATTGGCGCCCATCGCCATGCCCACGGCCTGGGCCGCGCCCGGCTGGCCCACCCGGCCGGCGAGATCGCCGTAACCGACGACCGTCCCGTAGGGGACCCCGGACGCCAGCTCCCGCAGTACCTCTCGGTTGAACCCGGATATCAGCGACCAGTCCAGGGGCAGGTCGAAGACGCGCCGGTCACCGGAGAAGTACGCCCCCAACTGCTCCGCCGCCTCCGTCAGCAACGGGGTGCCGGGTGCCTCCACCGGCTCGCCGCCCAGCCGCGCCGCGAGCCGGTCCAGCGCCCGGCCGCGGACCGGCCCGGTGGCGTGGAACACGACGCTGACCAGGCCCTCGCCGGTCGCGGCGAGCAGCAGTGGACCGATGCCGGTACCGACGACGGTCCACGCCACCCGCTGCTCGTACTGCCCATGGCTGTCCATGCGCACCACCGTACGGCCCGTCACTGACAACGCCCCGCGGAACCGGCGGTCCTCATCGCGGTACGGGCGCGGTCACTCGGTTCCCGGCACGCTCCCGCGCGTCGCGTCCCGGACCACGTCGGGCCGGTTGGTGATGATGCCGTCGACGCCGTACCCGGCGGTCAGCCGGGCGTCGTCCGCGTCGTCGACCGTCCAGGCGAAGACCTCCAGCGGCCTGCCGTGCGGCCCGTCGAACGCCTGGACCGTGGACACGTAGACCGGCGAGAGCGAGCCGTAGGAGGGGTTGATCTGGTCGGCGAACTCGGCGTACGCGGGCAGGTCGGAGACGGGCGGCGTGCCCAGGAACCCGGTCTTGACGGCCGGCTTCAACGCATGGACGGTCCGCACACTGTCCGCGCTGAAGCTCTGCACGACCAGCCGGCCGGCGACGTGCCGCCGGTCCAGCCAGCCCTCGTTGCCGAGGACCTTCAGGGTCTCCCGCTCGATGCCGGGGTACAGCTCAGGGTTCTTGATCTCCAGCAGCAGCTTCTGGTGGTGGTGCTCGACACGGCCGACATACTCCTCCAGCGTCGGCACGCGCGCGCCCGCGTAGGCGGCGCCGAACCAGCTTCCGGCGTCCAGGCGCGCGATCTCGGCGGCCGTGAAGTCCTTCACCTTCCAGGGCGCCCGGTCGGGGAAGACCTCCTCGGCGTCGGTGGTGCGACGCAGACTGTCGTCGTGGAGGACGACGAGTTCGCCGTCCTTCGTGCGCTGGACGTCGTTCTCCACCCAGTCGATGCCCAGTTCGGCCGCCTTGTCGACGGCGGCCAGGGTGTTCTCCGGCGCATAGGCGGAAGCGCCCCGGTGAGCGACGACCACCGGCCCCGGCCCGCCGTGGGACCCCTGGGCCCAGGAGACGGGCGCCAGCAGGGCCGCTCCCAGGAGCGCGGTGGTCGTGACGGCAACAGCGCGCGCGTGCATGCGTACTCCTCGCGTCGAATGATCACGAACAGCACCACTGTGACAGCGGACCGTCAACGGCGGAGGAGTGCGGAATGGCCACAGGCTGAATGGAGTTGCTCAACTGTGCTCACGTGGGCGGCACAACTGGGGCAAGGCCGTGATTCTTTGCCGGAGAATCGTTCGACCATTCCGGTGGCGGTCATACTTCTCTGGACCCGGGCCGCCCGTGCGGTCCTGGGAGGGGGACGCACATCGGGGGAAGCCAGGACGTCAGAGGGCGGAAGGACAGCCGCGCATGCAAGGCACGGTCGACGGATTCAGTTACGGACTCGTCACACCGCTGGTGGCCTATCTGATGGCCTGCCTCGGCGGTGCCCTCGGCCTGCGCTGCACCACCAGGTCCATGCTGGTCGCCCGGTCGTGGCGGCCCGGATGGCTGGCACTGGGCTCGGCGGCGATCGGCTCCGGCATCTGGACCATGCACTTCATCGCGATGATGGGATTCAGGGTCGAGGGCGCACCGATCCGCTACGACATGCCGATGACGTTCGCGAGCCTGGCCGTCGCCATCGTGATGGTGGGCATCGGCATCTTCATCGTCGGCTACCGGGACGCCGGGGGAGCGGCCCTGTTCACCGGCGGCACGATCACCGGTCTTGGCATCGCCTCGATGCACTACCTGGGCATGGCCGGCATGCGCCTCGACGGGGACCTGGAGTACAACACCGTCACCGTCGCCATGTCCGTCGTCATAGCGATGGCCGCCGCCACCGCGGCCCTGTGGGCGGCGGGGCAGGTCCGCGGCCTCCTGTGGAGCGTCGGCGCCAGTCTGATCATGGGGCTCGCGGTGGCCGGCATGCACTACACGGGCATGGCCGCCCTCGATGTCCATGTGCACGACACGGCCGGACCTGTCACGGGCGACTCGCCCGCCGCCCTCCTCGCGCCCATGCTGATCGGCCCGCTCGCCTTCCTCCTCCTCGCGGGAGTCGTCGTGATGTTCGACCCGCTCATGGTGGCGGGCGAGCCCGCCCGGCGTCCGGTCGACCACAAGCCCGGCATCCCCGCGCACCCCGCCGGCCCCGGCCCGGCCCGCCGCCCCGCGGCCCGCCACCCCGCCCTCCGCTACCGCCGCCCGCTGGCCCATCGGCGCTCCCGGACCCCGCAGAACCGCTGATCCGGGCCCATTGTCAGTGGGGGGTCGTACGGTGGATGGCATGCGGCCCGTTTCCCACATCGAACGCACGGTGGCGCCCTTCGAGGTCGTCAGCCCCTACCAGCCGAGCGGCGACCAGCCGGCGGCCATCGCCGATCTCGCCCGGCGCATCGAAGCCGGCGAGAAGGACGTCGTCCTGCTCGGCGCCACCGGCACCGGCAAGTCCGCCACCACCGCGTGGATGATCGAGAAGCTTCAGCGCCCCACGCTGGTGATGGCACCGAACAAGACCCTGGCCGCCCAGCTGGCGAACGAGTTCCGCGAGCTGCTGCCCAACAACGCCGTCGAGTACTTCGTCTCGTACTACGACTACTACCAGCCCGAGGCGTACGTCCCCCAGTCGGACACCTACATCGAGAAGGACTCCTCGATCAACGAGGAGGTCGAGCGGCTGCGCCACTCCGCGACCAATTCGCTGCTCACCCGCCGCGACGTCGTCGTGGTCGCCTCGGTCTCCTGCATCTACGGCCTGGGTACGCCCCAGGAGTACGTCGACCGCATGGTCCCGCTCCGCGTCGGCGACGAGTTCGACCGGGACGAGCTGCTGCGCCGCTTCGTGGACATCCAGTACACGCGCAACGACACGGCCTTCACCCGGGGCACCTTCCGGGTCCGCGGCGACACCATCGAGATCTTCCCGGTCTACGAGGAGCTGGCCGTCCGGATCGAGATGTTCGGCGACGAGATCGAGGCGCTGTCCACGCTCCACCCGCTCACCGGCGAGATCATCAGCGACGACCAGCAGCTGTACGTCTTCCCGGCCTCCCACTACGTCGCGGGCCCCGAGCGGCTGGAGCGCGCGGTCAACGACATCGAGAAGGAGCTGGGCGAGCGCCTGGCCGAGCTGGAGAAGCAGGGCAAGCTCCTGGAAGCCCAGCGCCTGCGCATGCGCACCACGTACGACATCGAGATGCTCCGCCAGATCGGCTCCTGCTCCGGCGTCGAGAACTACTCGATGCACTTCGACGGCCGCTCGCCCGGCTCCCCGCCCAACACCCTGCTCGACTACTTCCCTGACGACTTCCTGCTGGTCATCGACGAGTCGCACGTCACCGTGCCGCAGATCGGCGCCATGTACGAGGGCGACGCCTCCCGTAAGCGCACCCTCGTCGACCACGGTTTCCGGCTGCCCTCCGCGCTCGACAACCGCCCGCTGAAGTGGGAGGAGTTCCAGGAGCGCATCGGCCAGGCGGTCTACCTGTCGGCCACCCCGGGGCAGTACGAGCTGTCCCGCTCGGACGGCGTCGTCGAGCAGATCATCCGTCCCACCGGCCTCGTCGACCCGGAGGTCGTCGTCAAGCCCACCGAGGGCCAGATCGACGACCTGGTGCACGAGATCCGCACCCGCACCGAGAAGGACGAACGCGTCCTGGTCACCACGCTCACCAAGAAGATGGCCGAGGACCTCACCGACTACTTCCTGGAGCTGGGCATCCAGGTGCGCTACCTGCACAGCGACGTCGACACCCTGCGCCGCGTCGAACTGCTGCGTGAGCTGCGCGCCGGCGAGTACGACGTGCTGGTCGGCATCAACCTCCTGCGTGAGGGCCTCGACCTGCCCGAGGTCTCCCTGGTGGCGATTCTCGACGCCGACAAGGAAGGCTTCCTGCGCTCCGGCACCTCCCTGATCCAGACCATCGGCCGCGCGGCGCGCAATGTCTCCGGCCAGGTCCACATGTACGCCGACAAGATCACCCCGGCGATGGAGAAGGCCATCGACGAGACCAACCGCCGCCGGGAGAAGCAAGTCGCTTACAACAAGGCGAGGGGGATCGATCCCCAGCCGCTGCGCAAGAAGATCAACGACATCGTGGCGCAGATCGCCCGTGAGGACGTCGACACCGAGCAACTGCTCGGATCGGGGTACCGCGGCCAGTCCAAGGACGGAAAGGGCGCCAAGGCGCCCGTCCCCGCCCTCGGCGGGCAAACCGGGGGCGGTGCCAAGTCCGGCAGGAAGAAGCCGGGGGAGACGGCGCCGACCGACCGTCCCGCGGCCGAGCTGGCGGAGCAGATCGAGGAGATGACCGCCCGGATGCGGGCCGCCGCGGCGGAGCTCCAGTTCGAGATCGCGGCCCGGCTGCGCGACGAGGTCTCCGAGATGAAGAAGGAACTGCGTCAGATGAAGGAGGCGGGCCTGGCCTGACGGCGGGCCGCACACGCGCCGCGCCGCAAGACCGTCCCGGTCCGCTGTGGCGCGCGCGTCTGATGCTGCGGGCACGTCTGGGTCTGAGAGCCCTCGCCCGTTCCGCCCGGCAGCCGACGGACGACCGAGTGACCAAGAGCTGGTAAAAGGCTCTCACCTGGCACTTTGGGCAAAATTAGCGAAACCCTTTACCAATCCTTGGTGATTGGGTACTGTTTTCCGTACGGAGGGGAGTACTCCCTGTCTGCTGCGGCGTGCCCGTCAATACGGATCAGGCCAGATCCCGGGGCGTCGGCCCGTGGTTCCGAGTGCATCCCGCACACCGGATCCCGGGTGGAAGAGACCTCCGGCAGCGACGACGCTGACATCTGCCGTTACGTACTGCCGGAGGCGCAGTGGAAGTTACGACGACCTTGTGGGTCCTGACCATCGTGGGCCTTGCGGCCCTCATCGCGGTCGATTTCTTCATCGGCCGCAAACCGCACGACGTATCAATCAAGGAAGCCGGCATCTGGACGGGCGTCTGGATCGCCCTGGCCGCGCTGTTCGGGCTCGGCCTGCTCCTCTTCGGCGGCGGCCAGCCCGCCGGCGAGTTCTTCGCGGGCTTCATCACCGAGAAGTCCCTGAGCGTCGACAACCTCTTCGTCTTCGTCCTGATCATGGCGAAGTTCGCGGTGCCCTCGCAGTACCAGCAGCGAGTACTCCTCGTAGGCGTCCTCATAGCCCTGGTGCTCAGGGCTGTGTTCATCGCCGCCGGCGCCGCGATCATCGCCAGCTTCGCCTGGGTCTTCTACATCTTCGGAGCGTTCCTGATCTACACCGCCTGGAAGCTCATCCAGGAGGCCAGGGCCGACGAAGAGGACGAGGAGTACGAGGAGAACAAGCTGCTCAAGGCCGCCGAGCGCCGCTTCGGCGTGGCCGACCGCTACCACGGCACCAAGCTGTGGATCCAGCAGAACGGCAAGCGGGTCATGACCCCGATGCTGGTCGTGATGCTCGCGATCGGCACCACCGATGTGCTCTTCGCCCTGGATTCGATTCCCGCGATCTTCGGCCTCACCCAGGACCCGTACATCGTGTTCACGGCCAACGCCTTCGCCCTGATGGGTCTCAGGCAGCTGTACTTCCTCATCGGCGGCCTGCTGAAGAAGCTGGTCCACCTCTCCTACGGCCTGTCGATCATCCTGGGCTTCATCGGAGTCAAACTCGTCCTGCATGCGCTCCACGAGTCCGGTGTCCACGTCCCCGAGATCAGCATCCCGGTCTCGCTCGGCGTGATCTGCTCGGTCCTGATCGTCACCACGATCACCAGTCTGAGGGCGACCAGGAAGCAGGCGGCGGCCGAAGCGGCCGACGCCCGGGACGAAGACGCGCCGAAGGACAGCGTCGACGTCTGACCGCTGGGAGGGCCCGTCTGCGGGGGAGTCCGCGTCCAGGGCAGCCTGTATCCCGGGCTCCCGGGCAGCCTGAATCGCGGCGCAGAAGGCCGACCACCGACCGTGCTGAGCCCTTCGGACGCAGGGCTGATTCGACCGGCGCGGGAATCGGCCCCGGG
Source organism: Streptomyces sp. NPDC016677 (assembly GCF_055562815.1). Classification (NCBI taxonomy): domain Bacteria; kingdom Bacillati; phylum Actinomycetota; class Actinomycetes; order Kitasatosporales; family Streptomycetaceae; genus Streptomyces; species Streptomyces sp. NPDC016677. The sequence goes on from NZ_JBVHEO010000001.1 coordinate 1,173,708, forward strand.
AGCGGCACACGGCATATCGCCGGCACCGCTCCCGGGGCCTCCTGCCTGTATCGGCCTCAGGGACAGGCCGCCCGTCACCCCGAAACGGGCGCCGCGACCGGCACCGGTGCCGGACGCGTCTCCGGCAGCAGCGCGAAGCAGCCGAGGCTGAGCAGTGCGATCACCGTCAGATACGCCCCCACGGCCCAGGGCACACGGCCACCCTGCTCCGCCAGGGCCGTTGCCACGATGGGCGTGACGGCCCCGCCGACCACCCCGCCGAGGTTGTACCCCACCGCGGCGCCTGTGCAGCGCACCCGCGCCTCGTACAGCTCCGGCAGATACGCCGCGATCACCGAGAACATCGTGATGAAGGCGATCATCGCCACCAGGAAGCCCAGGAACATCAACAGCGGCTCACCGGTGGCCAGGAGTGCGACCATCGGGAACATCCACACCGCCGCCGCTCCGCACCCGACCAGGCACACCGGCCGGCGCCCGTAACGGTCGCCGAGCAGCGCGAACACCGGCGTCAAAGCGCCCTTCACCACCACCGCGGCCATGATGCAGACCAGCATCACGCTCCGTTCCACCCCGAGCCGCTCCGTCGCATAGGCGAGGGACCAGGTCGAGACGGTGTAGAAGATGGCGTACCCGACCGCCAGGGCTCCGGCGGTCAGCAGGACGAGCCGCCAGTGGTCCCGCACCACCTCGGCGAACGGGACCCGCGCGCGGCCGTCCAGTTCCAGGAAGCGGGGACTCTCCGCGAGCGACGACCGCAGCCACAGCCCGACCAGGGCCAGCACACCCGCCGCCCAGAATGGCACCCGCCACCCCCACTGGGCGAACTGGGCCTCGGACAGTGACGCGGAGAGCACCAGGACCACGCCGTTGGCGAGGAGGAAACCCAGCGCGGGCCCGACCTGGGGAAAGCTGGCCCACAGTGCGCGCCGCCCGGGCGGTGCGTGCTCTGCGGTCAGCAGCACCGCGCCGCCCCACTCCCCGCCCAGCCCCAGCCCTTGCAGGAAGCGCAGCGCGATGAGGAACAGCGGTGCCGCCACCCCGATCGTGTCGTACGTCGGCACACAGCCGACCGCGACCGTCGACGCCCCGGTCAGCAGCAGCGAGAGGACGAGGACCGGCCGTCGTCCGTGGCGGTCCCCGATGTGCCCGAACAGCACCGACCCCAGCGGCCGGGCCACGAAGCCGACACCGAACGTGCCGAAGGCGGCCAGCGTTCCCGCCAGCGGGGAGATCGTCGGGAAGAACAGCGGGCCCAGGACCAGAGCCGCCGCGGTCCCGTAGACGAAGAAGTCGTAGAACTCGATCGCCGTGCCGGCGAGCGCGGCGCCGGCCAGTCGCGGCATGGAGGGCGCCTTCGCGGCGCGTTCTTCGTGTACTTCGTGCATGCTGCGCCAACCACCCACAGTGATGGGTGGTTACGGGGCGCTCAGGGGGTGTGCGGGGCAGTGGACGGCGGTGATGCGCCGGGCGGGCGCCGTGATAGACCGGGGCGGACAGCGGTCCGGCGGACCGCCCACCCGACGGACCGGAGGAACCGTGCCCCGCACCCTGGCCAACGCACCGATCATGATCCTCAACGGCCCCAACCTGAACCTGCTCGGCCAGCGCCAGCCGGAGATCTACGGGTCCGACACCCTGGCCGACATCGAGACGCTGTGCGTCAAGGCGGCGGGCGCGCACGGCGGCACGGTGGATTTCCGCCAGTCCAACCACGAGGGCGAACTGGTCGACTGGATCCACGAGGCCCGCTCGAACCACTGCGGCATCGTGATCAACCCGGCTGCCTACTCCCACACGTCCGTCGCGATCCTGGACGCGCTCAACACCTGCGACGGGCTTCCCGTGGTGGAGGTCCACATCTCCAACATCCACCAGCGGGAGCAGTTCCGGCACCACTCCTACGTGTCGCAGCGTGCCGACGGTGTCATCGCGGGCTGCGGTGTGCAGGGGTACGTGTTCGGCGTGGAGCGGATCGCCGCGTTGGCGGGGGCGGGGCGGACCCAGGCGTGACGCCGGTGCCGCAGGTGTGACCCCGCCGGGTCGCCGGCCGGGGGAGGGGAAGGGAACGGGGAAGGGAGACCGGCGGCCCGGGGCACCGCACGGTACATGGCTTCCGCGCGGAACCGGCACCAGTTGACCGCGCGGTGGTGTACGCCGGTAGCGCGCGTACGGGACAGGCGTGTGCGAAGGGTTCACACGGGGCGTGCGCGGCGCTCGCTCCGGGCGGACACCACGTATCGCGCCTTGTTCTGTTGCCGCGCCCGCCCCGGGAGTCACCAACCTCGCGCGTGCCACTCCGGCAGGTGCGGGCGTTCCGCGCCCAGGGTGGTGTCGTCGCCGTGTCCGGGATAGACCCAGGTCTCGTCCGGCAGCGGGTCGAAGATCTTCGTCTCGACGTCGTGGATCAGGCTCGCGAACGCCTCCGGGTCCTTCCAGGTGTTGCCCACACCGCCCGGGAAGAGGCAGTCCCCGGTGAACACATGGGGATGCCCGTGCGGGTCGTCGTAGATGAGGGCGATCGAGCCCGGCGTGTGCCCGACGAGGTGGCGCGCGGTGAGCCGTACGCGCCCCACTCGGATGGTGTCGCCGTCGTCCACCGGGACGTGGGTGGGGACGGGGATGCCCTCGGCGTCGTGCCGGCCGGCATAGGTGCGGGCGCCGGTGGCGGCGACCACCTCGGCCAGTGCCTGCCAGTGGTCGGCGTGCTGGTGGGTGGTGACGACGGACGCGACGCCGTCGGCACCGATCGTGCCGAGCAGCGTCTCGGCGTCGTTGGCGGCGTCGATCAGCAACTGCTCGTCGGTGGCCCGGCAGCGCAGCAGATAGGCGTTGTTGTTCATCGGGCCGACCGCGATCTTGGTGATCATCAGGTCCTTGAGTTCGTGCACGTCGGCGGGTCCGCCGACCCTCACCTCTCCGCTGTACGTCATGGCCGCCAGCCTAGGGCCTGTCGTCACATTCCCGTCTGCCTGGGGACGCCATGCACGCTCCCCCAGAGAGGTGCCCCCACTCGCCGCACCGGCCCCTGACCCGAGTACATCCAGTACGAGGGTCAGGGGCCGGCACGCCCCCAGCCTCCGGCCGGGGGGGACCCCCAGAGCACGCACCTGACGCCGCCAGGCCCGGCCGGGACCCGCGGAGGGGCGGCGCGGTCACAGCGGGGGAAGGGCCGGCAGTGGCCCGCCCGTCACCGTGAGGGCCGAGCCGTCACGGCGGCCCGCGAGCCAGCCGAGCAGGTCGGCCCGCCCGCCGGCGACGGTGACGTCGACGGCCTCCGTCTCGGCCAGGCCCTCCCGTCCCGTGTGCCACGCGCGCGTGCCGTCCGTGATCCGCGTCGGCGGCACGTCCCGGTGCCCCGCGAACCGCTCGGTGAGGAAGCCGATCTCCCGCTCGGTGAACTGCGCCGGCAGATCCTCCAGCTCGTACCCGATCCCGAGGTCCACGTGGTGCAGCTCGACCTCGACCCACCGCCGGAACGGCACCCGGGAGGCGGCGTCGGTGATGCCGTTGCGCAGCGTGACGGTGCGCGACCAGTCCGCCGGTACGGCTGCCGCCCGCTGGAAACGGGCAGCGCTTTCGCGCACGTCCGCGATCTGCGCGTCGAGGGGGCGCGGAGCGTCCCGCTCGATGTCGGCGTCCCGGGCCTCGCCGGAGACGTACATGGGCCGTCCTTCGAGGACGTTCACGAGCGCGTCCGCGTTGCGGGCGAGATGGGCCAGGACATGACCCCGGGTCCAGCCGGGAAGTCGTGACTGCTCGGTCACCTTCGCGTTGTCCAGTTCACCGACCGCGCTGAGCAGCCGCTCGGTAGCGTCCTGTACAGACGCCAGGTCATGCGCGTGATCCGTCATGCCACTGACCCTAGGACGCGCCACCCCTTCGGGTGAAGAAGGCGGCTCACGCCCGTAAATCGAATGCACGTGCTATATGGTCGGACGTGGCGTCGGGCATGCTGGATAGCCGGGGTTTGTTGACAACCCGTGAATCCGACCGGCGTTGTCAGTGGCTCCCCCTAGTCTGAGAAGGACGGGGGCCCCGCCCCTGTCACTTCTCTCAAGAAAGGTGCGGACCGGCGTGGCCGACCGTCTCATCGTCCGTGGCGCGCGCGAGCACAACCTGAAGAACGTCTCGCTCGACCTGCCGCGTGACTCGCTCATCGTCTTCACGGGCCTGTCCGGGTCGGGCAAGTCCTCCCTGGCCTTCGACACGATCTTCGCCGAGGGCCAGCGGCGCTACGTGGAGTCGCTCTCCTCCTACGCCCGGCAGTTCCTCGGCCAGATGGACAAGCCGGACGTCGACTTCATCGAGGGCCTCTCCCCGGCGGTCTCCATCGACCAGAAGTCGACCTCGCGCAACCCGCGCTCCACGGTCGGCACCATCACCGAGGTCTACGACTACCTGCGCCTGCTCTTCGCGCGCATCGGCAAGCCGCACTGCCCCGAGTGCGGCCGGCCGATCTCCCGTCAGTCGCCGCAGGCCATCGTCGACCGTGTGCTGGAGCTGCCGGAGGGAAGCCGCTTCCAGGTGCTGTCGCCGCTGGTGCGTGAGCGCAAGGGCGAGTTCGTCGACCTCTTCGCCGACCTCCAGACCAAGGGCTACTCCCGCGCGCGCGTGGACGGCGAGACGATCCAGCTCGCCACCCCTCCCACGCTGAAGAAGCAGGAGAAGCACACCATCGAGGTGGTCATCGACCGCCTCACCGTCAAGGAGTCCGCCAAGCGCCGCCTCACCGACTCGGTCGAGACCGCGCTCGGCCTGTCCGGCGGCATGGTCGTGCTCGACTTCGTGGACCTCCCCGAGGACGACCCCGAGCGCGAGCGCATGTTCTCGGAGCACCTGTACTGCCCGTACGACGACCTGTCCTTCGAGGAGCTGGAGCCCCGCTCCTTCTCCTTCAACTCGCCCTTCGGCGCCTGCCCCGACTGCTCCGGCATCGGCACGCGCATGGAGGTGGACCCGGAGCTGATCGTCCCGGACCCCGACAAGTCCCTGGACGAGGGCGCCATCCACCCCTGGTCGCACGGACACACCAAGGACTACTTCGCCCGGCTGATCGGCGCCCTCGCCGACGCCCTGGGCTTCCGGACCGACATCCCCTTCGCCGGTCTCCCGCAGCGCGCCAAGAAGGCCCTGCTGTACGGCCACAAGACGCAGGTGGAGGTCCGCTACCGCAACCGGTACGGCCGCGAGCGCCGGTACACCACGGCCTTCGAGGGCGCGGTCTCCTTCGTCAAGCGCCGGCACAGCGAGGCCGAGAGCGACTCCAGCCGCGAGCGCTTCGAGGGCTATATGCGCGAGGTGCCCTGCCCCACCTGTGAGGGCACCCGCCTGAAGCCGCTGATCCTCTCCGTCACGGTCATGGGCAAGTCCATCGCCGAGGTCTCCGCGATGTCCATCAGCGACTGCGCGGACTTCCTGGGCGAGCTGAAGCTCACCGCCCGCGACAAGAAGATCGCCGAGCGCGTGCTCAAGGAGGTCAACGAGCGGCTGCGTTTCCTGGTCGACGTCGGCCTGGACTACCTGTCGCTCAACCGCGCGGCGGGCACCCTCTCCGGCGGCGAGGCCCAGCGCATCCGCCTGGCCACCCAGATCGGCTCCGGCCTCGTCGGCGTCCTCTACGTCCTCGACGAGCCGTCCATCGGTCTGCACCAGCGGGACAACCACCGGCTCATCGAGACCCTGGTGCGGCTGCGCGACATGGGCAACACGCTCATCGTCGTCGAGCACGACGAGGACACCATCAAGGTCGCCGACTGGATCGTCGACATCGGCCCGGGCGCCGGCGAGCACGGCGGCAAGGTGGTGCACAGCGGCTCGGTGAAGGAACTGCTCGACAACGCCGAGTCGCAGACCGGCCTGTACCTGTCCGGCAAGAAGGCCATCCCGCTGCCCGACGTACGGCGCCCCCGTGACCCGTCCCGGCAGCTCACCGTGCACGGCGCCCGGGAGAACAACCTGCGGGACATCGACGTGTCGTTCCCGCTCGGCGTCTTCACGGCGGTCACCGGCGTCTCCGGTTCCGGCAAGTCCACGCTGGTCAACGACATCCTGTACACGCACCTCGCGCGCGAGCTGAACGGAGCCCGCAACGTTCCCGGGCGGCACACGCGCGTGGACGGCGACGACCTCGTCGACAAGGTCGTCCACGTCGACCAGTCGCCCATCGGCCGCACCCCGCGGTCGAACCCGGCGACGTACACCGGTGTCTTCGACCACATTCGCAAGCTGTTCGCCGAGACGACCGAGGCGAAGGTCCGCGGCTATCTGCCCGGACGCTTCTCCTTCAACGTCAAGGGCGGCCGCTGCGAGAACTGCTCGGGCGACGGCACCATCAAGATCGAGATGAACTTCCTCCCGGACGTCTACGTCCCGTGCGAGGTCTGCCACGGCGCCCGGTACAACCGGGAGACCCTGGAGGTCCACTACAAGGGCAAGTCCATCGCCGACGTGCTGAACATGCCGATCGAGGAGGCCACCGACTTCTTCGAGGCGGTGCCCGCGATCTCCCGGCACATGAAGACGCTGAAGGACGTCGGTCTCGGCTACGTCCGCCTGGGCCAGTCCGCGACGACTCTCTCCGGCGGTGAGGCACAGCGCGTCAAGCTCGCCAGCGAGCTGCAGCGCCGTTCCACCGGCCGTACGGTCTACGTCCTGGACGAGCCGACCACCGGTCTGCACTTCGAGGACATCAGCAAGCTGCTGACCGTCCTGTCCGGCCTGGTCGACAAGGGCAACACGGTCATCGTCATCGAGCACAACCTCGATGTGATCAAGACCGCCGACTGGGTCGTCGACATGGGCCCCGAGGGCGGCGCGGGCGGCGGCCTGGTGGTCGCCGAGGGCACGCCGGAGCAGGTCGCGAGCGTGCCGGCCAGCCACACCGGCAAGTTCCTGCGGGACATCCTCGGCGCCGACCGGATCAGCGACGCGGACCCCGTGGACACCGCACGAGGAACGGCGAAGAAGGCCGCACCGAGGAAGACGGCGGCGAAGAAGACGGCCGCCAAGAAGACGACGGCGGCGGCCAAGGCCCCCGCCAAAAAGGCGACCGGGACCCGCAAGCCCTGACCGCCCCGGCGGAACGGGAACGGCAGCAGCACGGCGACGCGCCGGGCACACGCGATGACGTGATCCCGGCGCGTCGCCATGTCCGCGCGCGATGACGTGATCCGGCCGTGTCGCCGCCCGGCGGCCACACGCCCCGTGGGCGGTACGGGAGCCGGCTGAACTACGGCGTCAGGCCGCCACTTCGTGTGCGTACGGCGGTTCCGCGCCCGCGCGCGAGCAGGTGACCGCCGCTGCGCGGGCCGCGAAGCCGAGGAGGTCCGTCCAGCCGTCGGCTCTCAGTGCGGCCACGGCCTCGGGTGTGAGGGCGTCGCGGACCGCGAGCCCGTGCAGCAGCGCGGCGTTCACCGTGTCGCCCGCGCCGATGGTGTCGACGACATCGACCTGTTCACCCGGCACCGCGTACACGTTCCCGTCGCGGGTGAAGACGGTCAGCCCGTCACCGCCCAGGGTGACCACGACCGCCGCCGGGCCCGAGGCCAGCCACTCCCGGGGCGTGCCGCCCAGCCACTCGGCGTCCTCCGCTGACAGCTTCAGCAGCGACACCGAGGGCAGCCAGCTCTTGAACCGGGCCCGGTACTCGTCGGGGTCGGCGATGAGCCCCGCCCGGATGTTCGGGTCCAGGGCCGTGAACAGGCCCCGCGCGGCCGACTGGCGCATCAGCTCCTCGTACGCGCTCGCACCCGGCTCCAGCACCAGCGAACAGGTACCGAAGGAGACCGCCCGGGTGCCGGACGGCAGCGCGGCGGGTGTACGGAACAGCCGGTCCGCCGTGCCCTCCACGTAGAAGGAGTACGCGGCCGATCCGTCCGCGCCGACCGTGGCGACGGCGAGTGTCGTCGGCTCGGTCCCGCGCTGGACCGGGGAGACGTCCACCCCGGTCTGCCGGAGCCGGTCCAGCAGCGCCTCGCCGAAGGCGTCGTGCGACACCCGGGAGCAGAAGGCGACGGGCGAGCCGAGGCGGCCCAGGGCCACGGCGGTGTTGTACGGGCCGCCGCCGAGTGCCGGCGTGAGGGCGGCCAGCGCGCCCGTGTCCTGCGGTACCAGGTCGATCAGTGCCTCACCGGCGACGACGATCACGGTGCGGTCCTTTCCTTGGCCTCGGATGGGTCGGGGCACCCGCACGAGGTGCGGTGCATGAAAGAGCAGGTCAGTCGTACGGTTCGGGCGGGCAGGCCCGGATCCGCCAGGCGTTCCAGAAGCAGCCGGACGGCATGCGTGCCCAGCTCTCTGCCCGGTTGTGCGACGGCGGTGAGCCGGGGCGTGAACAGGTCCGCCCAGGCGAAGTCGTCGAAGCAGCACAGCGCGATGTCGCCGGGCACCGACAGGCCACGGGTGCGCAGGGCGCGCAGCGCGCCGATGGTCATCGCGTTGTTGGCGGTGATCAGCGCGGAGGGTGGCGAGGGCAGGGCCAACAGGTTCCCGGTGGCCCGTTCGGCGCCGGCCGACTCGGAGTCGCCGTGCGTCAGCAGCCGTTCGTCGTAGGGCAGGCCGGCCGCCCGCAGGCCGTCGCGGTACCCGGTGGCCCGCTCGCGCGTGGTGCTGAAGCCGGGCCGGCCGGCCACCAGGGCGATCCGCCGGTGGCCGAGTTCGGCGAGGTGCCGGACCAGCCGGGCCGTCGGTTCCGCGCCGCCTGCGCAGACCTGGTCGAAGCGCGGCGAGGCGTCCGCCGGGACGTCGACGACCCGGTCGAGGAACACGGTCGGCACCCGGTGCCTGCCGAGGTAGGCGACGAGGGCACCCGGGTCGGCCGAGGGAGCGACGATCACGCCGTCCACGCGGCGTTCGTGCAGGAGTCGGACGACCTCGAGTTCATGACCGGGGTCGTCGCGCGGGTCGGCGATGAGCAGGCCGTAGCCCTGCCGGACGGCGGCGGACTCCACCCCCTGGAGGATCTCGGTGAAGTAGGGATTGCTGATCGCGGAGACCGCGAGCCCCAGGGAACGGGTGCGCGCGGTGACCAGCGACCGCGCCAGGACGTTCGGGGCGTACCCCAGCTCCTCGATCGCGTCCAGGACCGCCTGACGGGTACGGGGCAGCACCGGCCGGGTGCCGTTCAGGACATGCGAGACGGTCGCGACCGAGACACCGGCGCTCCGCGCCACGTCGGCCATCGTCGCCATCGCCCCGCTCCCTCCCCGGCCTCTCGGCCTTCGCCTGCCTGCCCCGCCCGGTCCCGGCCTCTGGGCCTTCCCCGGTCTCTCGGCTGCCCCCGCGCTCCCTGCGGGACTGGGCGGACGGTATCGCATCCGGCGGTGGACGTAAACGCTTGCGCAATCGTTTGCGCAAGCGCTTACGTCATCGCTTACGTCACCGCCCGCCCGCATCGGGCAGACCTGTCGCGTGCACCGCGGGCACCGCGTGCACCGCGCGGACCCGTCGCCCCACCGGCCTTGCCCGCACCTCACCCCGCCCCGTTCCACCTCACTCCGTTCCACTCTCACCCTGCCTCGATCTCCCTGCCCTGATCTCAACGCGCGTCGGCGCGCTCGGTATCGTCGGCATGCCCGTTCCAGACCTGAGCAGGGGAGACACACCCATGTCCGGCCGCCCCGTCCCGAGCCGTCGTACCGTTCTGTGCTCGGCGGCTGCCGTGTCCGTCACCGGACTGGGCGCGACCGCCTGCGGGCCGGGCGGTGAGAGCGGCGTCGCGGCGGCCCCGACCGCGCCCGTCGATCTCGGCGCCGAGGGAGAGGTGGCCCGGGGGAGCGTCAAGCTGTACCGGGATCACAACGTGGTGGTCGGCCGGTCCGAGGACGGTTCCCTCACGGCGTACAGCACGGTCTGCACACACGCGGGGTGTGCCATCGACCGCCTGGAGGAGGAGCGGCTCGTCTGCCCCTGCCACGGCAGCGCGTTCGACCCCCGTACCGGAGAGGTACTGCACGCTCCGGCCACCGTCCCGCTGGAGGAACTGCCGGTCGAGGCCCGGGACGGCAGGATCGTGGCGGGACCCGGCGCCTGACGCGTCCGTTAATCGCTCGACACGCCTGACGGGGCACGGCAAGCTCCGCACGATGACCCGACGAACCGATACGCCTCCCGCCTGGGACGAGCGCACACAACTGGCCACCTTTCTGGACTACGCCCGTGACACGGCGCGGGCCAAGTGCGAGGACGTGTCCGCGGAAGACGCACGCAGGGCTCCGCTCCCGGGATCGCCGCTGATGACCCTGTGCGGGCTGATCGGCCATCTGCGCTGGGTCGAGCACTACTGGGTCCACGTGGTGTTCCTGGGAGAGGAACTATCGGGGCCCTTCGCGGAGGCGACCGCCGAGGACCCCGATCCCGAGATGCGGACGGCGGTGGACGTCCCCTTGCCCCAGCTGCTCGCCGAGTACGAGGAGCAGAGCGCTCGCTACCGTGACCTGCTGGCGGGGCACGACCTGAGCGCGAAGGCGCGGCGTCCGATCCGTGACGGCCGTCACGTGGACCTCCGCTGGATCATGCTCCATCTCATAGAGGAGACGTCACGGCACAATGGGCACATCGACATCGTGCGCGAACTCCTCGACGGCCGGACCGGCGACTGACTGACCGTTTCAGGGCAAGAGCCGGCAGGAAATCGGCAGAAGCGGGCAGGAGCCGGCGCGGTCCGCTCACGTCCACTCCCACCCGATGCCGACCACCCCGGGCCGCACCCGGGATTCCACCAGGTGCACCGAGTGGTGCCGGTCGCTGAGGAAGAGGTCGCGCCGTGCGCCGCGCGGGCCCGTTGCCGACGGCCGGGTGAAGCGGTGGCAGCGGGCCGGGAGGGCGGCCGCGTCGAACCGGACCTGGAGGGCGTACTGCCCGCCCGCGATGTCGAACAACCGCGCGTACTCGTGGGACGGCTCCGCCGTGCCGTCCTCGACGGCGTACCGGAAGAGACAGGTGTCACCGGCCCGCAGCCGGGTGTCGAAGAGCAGCTCGGCCACCAGTACACCCGAGTCGTGATGCCTGCGGACGCGTCCCGCGCGGCAGTTCTCCAGCGCGTGGACGGTCATCCGTTCCGGCGCGCATCCCGGATCACCCTGGTGGACGGCCACGAAGCGGTCGACGCCGTCCCGCAGGGCGCGGACTATGTGCTGGTCCTCGCGTCCCGCCAGCTCACGACGGGGACCGATCCGTACCCGTTCGTGGTGCCCGAGGGCGTCCAGCCCGTCGTCCGGCGGCTGGTCCAGCTCGGCCAGCAGCCGGCCGAGAACACCGGAGTCCCTCGCGCAGGCCCGCCGCGCGGGCGGGGGCCCGTCGCTCTCGGCGAGCAGCCTGAGCAACGACTCCGCGGGCAGCCGGAGGATCTCCTCCAGCGCCCGTACGGCCCGCAGCGACTCCGGGCGCTGCGGACGCCGCGCGCCCTGCTGCCAGTAGCTGAGGCTGGTGACGCCGACCTTCACCCCGTGCCGCGACAGATGGTGCTGCACCCGCTGGAGCGGCAGCCCCCGGGCGGCGATCGCGGTGCGCAGCGCGAGGTGGAAGGGGCCGCCGCGCAGGGCGGAGTCGAGCTCCGCGGTGGCGGCGTCCGACTGCTGGGTGGCGTGCGTCATGCGGCAACCTCTCTGTGACGGTACGCCCCGGCCGCTCGGCCGCCCGGGCGCGCATCGGCCGGGACCGCCCCCGGCACGGCGCGGGCCCCGTCCCCTGCGCCGCGTGCCAGGGCCCCCGAGTTCCCCCGCATTGAAGCGTGTCGACCAAGTCCCGACAACACTTCCGGCCGGACGTCCGCCATCCCGCCACAGGGACCGCGGCACCACCCCCCTCACGGCGGGACCCGGCGCGGCCGACGGGCGCCCGGCACGTTATCCACAGGCCGGACGGTCTGTCGGCCCTCGCCAGTAGGGTGTGAGTCATGGCCGACCCCTCCAGCTACCGCCCCAGTCCGGGACAGATCCCGGACTCGCCCGGGGTGTACAGGTTCCGTGACGAGCACCGCAGGGTGATCTACGTCGGAAAGGCGAAAAGCCTGCGCCAGCGCCTGGCCAACTACTTCCAGGACCTGGCGAACCTGCACCCCCGCACCCGCTCCATGGTCACCACGGCCGCGTCCGTGGAGTGGACCGTGGTGTCCACGGAGGTCGAGGCGCTCCAGCTGGAGTACTCCTGGATCAAGGAGTACGACCCCCGGTTCAACGTCAAGTACCGCGACGACAAGAGCTACCCCTACCTCGCGGTGACGATGAACGAGGAGTTCCCCCGGGTCCAGGTGATGCGCGGCCAGAAGAAGAAGGGCGTGCGCTACTTCGGGCCGTACGGACACGCCTGGGCGATCCGTGACACGGTCGACCTGCTGCTGCGCGTCTTCCCGGTACGCACCTGCTCGGCCGGCGTCTTCAAGAACGCCGCCCGCACCGGACGCCCCTGCCTGCTCGGCTACATCGGCAAATGCTCGGCGCCCTGTGTGGAGCGGATCTCCGCCGACGACCACCGGGAGCTCGCCGAGGAGTTCTGCGACTTCATGGCCGGGCGCACGGGCACCTACCTGCGGCGCCTGGAGCGGCAGATGGCCGAGGCGGCCGAGGAGATGGAGTACGAGCGGGCGGCCCGCCTGCGCGACGACATCGGCGCCCTGAAGAAGGCCATGGAGAAGAGCGCGGTCGTGCTCGCCGACGCGACCGACGCCGACCTGATCGCCGTCGCCGAGGACGAGCTGGAGGCGGCCGTCCAGATCTTCCACGTGCGCGGCGGGCGCGTACGCGGCCAGCGCGGCTGGGTGACCGACAAGGTCGAGGAGATCACCACCGGCGCCCTCGTCGAGCACGCCCTCCAGCAGCTCTACGGCGAGGAGAAGGGCGACGCCGTTCCCAAGGAGGTCCTGGTCCCGGCCCTGCCCGACCCGGTGGAGCCCGTCCAGCAGTGGCTCACCGACCGCCGCGGCTCGGGCGTGTCGCTGCGCATCCCGCAGCGTGGCGACAAGAAGGCCCTGATGGAGACGGTGCAGCGCAACGCCCAGCAGTCGCTGGTCCTGCACAAGACCAAGCGCGCCTCCGATCTGACCACACGCTCGCGTGCCCTGGAGGAGATCGCCGAGGCCCTCGGCCTGGACAGCGCCCCCTTGCGCATCGAGTGCTACGACATCTCGCACCTCCAGGGCGACGACGTCGTGGCCTCCATGGTCGTCTTCGAGGACGGGCTCGCCCGCAAGAGCGAGTACCGCCGGTTCCAGATCAAGGGCCGCGCCGGAGACACACAGCTGTGGCACGGCCAGGGGCAGGACGACGTCCGTTCCATGCACGAGGTGATCACCCGCCGTTTCCGGCGCTACCTCGCGGCGAAGGAGAAGACCGGCGAGTGGGTCGAGGAGCCGGCCGCCGACGACACCCTGCCGGACGGGGAAGTGCTCCGGGCCGGTCAGGACCTGAAGGACGACGACGGCCGCCCCAAGCGCTTCGCCTACCCGCCGCAGCTGGTCGTCGTCGACGGGGGGCAGCCCCAGGTCGCCGCGGCTCAGCGGGCCCTCGACGAGCTGGGTATCGACGACATCGCGGTGTGCGGTCTCGCCAAGCGGCTGGAGGAGGTCTGGGTGCCCGGTGAGGACGACCCGGTGGTCCTGCCCCGCACCAGTGAGGGCCTGTACCTGCTCCAGCGGGTCCGCGACGAGGCCCACCGCTTCGCGATCACCTACCAGCGCACCAAGCGCGCCAAGCGTTTCCGTGCCAGCCCCCTGGACGACGTACCGGGTCTGGGTGAGACCCGTAAACAGGCACTGGTCAAGCACTTCGGTTCGCTGAAGAAGCTGCGGTCGGCGACCGTCGACCAGATCTGCGAAGTACCCGGCATAGGCCGCAAGACGGCCGAGACCGTCGCGGCGGCGCTCGCCGTCGCGGCCCCGGCCGCACCCGCCGTGAACACGGCGACCGGAGAGATCATGGATGACGCAGACGAGACGGCCGGGGAGTCCGAGACGGCAACGGACACCCCGGGGGAGCCCGTGATCGCGGGCCCCGCGGACGAACGACGGGGGCAGGAGACATGACCGAGCGGGAAGCACGTCAGGCGGAAAACCCAGCGGAGAGCCAGGCCGTGCACAAGAAGACGGGCGATGATCGCCCCGGAGACATCGAACGGCTCGAACGGGAAGAGCACCACGAGCCTCGCGAGCAGGGTGAGGATCACGAGCAGGACGCACGCCAGGAAGACGGAGCACAGGTGAGTACGGGCAGCGAGCCGGCCGGGGTCCCCGAGGCGGCCATCCCCGAGCTGGTGATCATCTCCGGCATGTCCGGGGCCGGCCGGTCGACGGCCGCCAAGTGTCTGGAGGACCTCGGCTGGTTCGTCGTCGACAACCTGCCGCCCGCGCTCATCCCCACCATGGTCGAGCTGGGCGCCCGCTCCCAGGGCAACGTGGCCCGGATCGCGGTCGTCGTCGACGTACGCGGACGCCGCTTCTTCGACAACCTGCGCGAATCGCTGGCCGACCTCGACGCCCGGGGCGTCACCCGGCGCATCGTCTTCCTGGAGTCCTCGGACGACGCCCTGGTACGCCGCTTCGAGTCGGTGCGCCGCCCGCACCCCCTCCAGGGCGACGGGCGCATCGTCGACGGCATCGTCGCCGAGCGGGAGCTGCTGCGGGAGCTGCGCGGCGACGCCGACCTGGTGATCGACACCTCCAGCCTCAACGTGCACGAGCTGCGCGCCAAGATGGACGCCCAGTTCGCCGGCGACGAGGAGCCCGAGCTGCGGGCCACCGTCATGTCCTTCGGTTTCAAGTACGGCCTGCCGGTCGACGCCGACCTGGTGGTGGACATGCGGTTCCTGCCCAACCCCCACTGGGTCCCGGAACTGCGCCCCTTCACCGGCCTGAACGAGGAGGTGTCGTCGTACGTGCTCAACCAGCCGGGAGCCAAGGAGTTCCTGGACCGCTACGCCGAACTCCTCCAGCTGGTCGCCGCGGGCTACCGTCGTGAGGGCAAGCGCTATGTGACCATCGCCGTCGGCTGCACCGGCGGCAAGCACCGTTCCGTCGCCATGTCGGAGAAGCTCGCCGCCCGGCTCGTGGCCGAGGGTGTGGAGACGGTGGTCGTGCACCGGGACATGGGACGGGAATGACAGGACGTACTCCGCGGCTGAGCAGGCTGGGCAGACTGGGCCGGGCAGTGCCCGAGGGACGCGGCAGCCGCCCCGCCGAGGCCCGGGGTGGCAAGCCGCGCCGCCGAGGCGCCCAGCCCAAGGTCGTCGCCCTCGGCGGCGGCATGGGCCTGTCCGCCTCGCTCGCCGCGCTGCGCCGGATCACCGGCGCCCTCACCGCCGTCGTCACGGTCGCCGACGACGGCGGCTCCAGCGGCCGGCTCCGCGACGAGCTGGGGGTGCTGCCGCCCGGCGACCTGCGCAAGGCGCTGGCCGCGCTGTGCGGCGACGACGACTGGGGCCAGACCTGGGCCCGGGTCATCCAGCACCGCTTCCAGTCCAAGGGCGACCTGCACGAACACGCGGTCGGCAACCTGCTGATCGTCGCCCTGTGGGAGCAGCTCGGTGACCACGTCATGGCCCTGGACCTGGTCGGCAAGCTGCTCGGCGCGCACGGGCGGGTGCTGCCCATGTCCGCCGTGCCGCTGGAGCTCCAGGCCCTGGTCAAGGGGCACGACCTGGACCGGCCCGAGGACGTGGACACCGTCCGGGGGCAGGCGACCGTGGCGCTCACGCCCGGCGAGGTGCAGTCGGTGCACCTGGTGCCGGCCGATCCGCCCGCGGTCCCCGAGGCGGTCGACGCGGTCCTCGACGCGGACTGGGTGGTGCTCGGTCCCGGGTCGTGGTTCTCCTCGGTCATCCCGCACCTGCTGGTGCCCGATCTGCTGGACGCGCTCACCGAGACCAAGGCCCGCCGGGTGCTCTCGTTGAACCTCGCTCCGCAGCCCGGAGAAACCGAGGGCTTCTCCCCGCAGCGTCATTTGGAGGTTTTGGGACGACACGCCCCTAAACTCGCCCTGGACGTGGTGCTGGCCGACGAGGCCGCCGTGCCCGACCGTGACTCGCTCACCGAAGCCGCGAAACGGTTCGGCGCCGCGGTCGAGCTGGCTCCGGTCGCCCGGACCGACGGAACCCCGAGGCACGACCCGGAGCTGCTGGCCGCCGCGTACGACCGTATTTTTCGGATGCATGGAAGGATCGGCCCATGGCGATGACGGCAGCGGTGAAGGACGAGATTGCGCGGCTCCCCGTCACCCGGACCTGCTGCAGGAAGGCGGAGGTCTCCGCCATTCTGCGGTTCGCCGGCGGCCTTCACCTGGTGAGCGGGCGCATCGTGATCGAGGCGGAGCTGGACACCTCGGCGGCGGCCCGGCGACTCAAGCGGGACATCCTGGAGATCTTCGGCCACAGTTCGGAACTGATCGTGATGGCCCCGGGCGGACTGCGCCGCGGCTCGCGCTACGTCGTCCGGGTCGTCGCGGGCGGTGACCAGCTGGCCCGGCAGACCGGCCTGGTCGACGGCCGGGGCCGCCCCATCCGGGGCCTGCCCCCGCAGGTGGTCTCGGGGGCCACCTGTGACGCGGAGGCCGCTTGGCGCGGGGCGTTCCTGGCGCACGGCTCGCTCACCGAGCCCGGCCGCTCCTCCTCCCTGGAGGTGACCTGCCCCGGCCCGGAGGCCGCGCTCGCCCTGGTCGGCGCCGCCCGCCGCCTGTCGATCGCCGCCAAGGCCCGCGAGGTGCGCGGCGTGGACCGGGTCGTCGTCCGCGACGGCGACGCGATCGGCGCCCTGCTCACCCGGCTCGGCGCGCACGACTCGGTGCTGGCCTGGGAGGAGCGCCGGATGCGCCGCGAGGTCCGGGCCACCGCCAACCGGCTGGCCAACTTCGACGACGCCAACCTGCGCCGTTCCGCCCGCGCGGCCGTCGCCGCCGGTGCGCGGGTCCAGCGCGCGCTGGAGATCCTCGCCGACGACGTCCCCGAGCACCTCGCGGCCGCCGGCCGACTGCGGATGGAGCACAAGCAGGCGTCCCTGGAGGAACTGGGCGCGCTCGCCGACCCGCCGCTGACCAAGGACGCGGTCGCGGGCCGTATCCGCCGGCTGCTGGCCATGGCCGACAAGCGGGCCGCCGACCTCGGCATCCCGGGCACGGAGGCCAACCTTTCCGAAGACCTCGCGGACAACCTCGCGGGCTGACCGGACGCCGTGTCACCGGTCGGTGCGAGGGGACCTGACCGGTGACACCCGACCGCCGACCACTGCCGACGGGAGCGAGCCCCGGTCGCCGTAGGCCGTCGGCAGGTCACGCCGCCGGCCCGGGGCACCGAGGCCGGACGGTAGGTCGCGCCGCCGGCCCCCGGCCGCCGGTGGCCCGTCGGCGCAGGCCGCGCCACCGCCCCGGTGGCCGGTCGGCAGGCGGCGCCGCCTGCCGGCAGTCACGCCCCGGCAGCCCTCGCCCCCTAGCCACGCCCCGGCCGAAGGGCCGCAACCGCCGGGACCGGAGGCCGCGCCCCCCGGCAGCCCCTGCCAGTCAGCCCCCACCCCACCAGCCCCACGCCACCCCACCAGCCCCACACCACCCACAGCCCCACACCACCCACCAGCCCCACCCCGGCCGAAACGCCGCCAACCGTCAAGACACACGACCCGGAGAGCCGCCTCCCCTCCGCCGCAGCCGCCCGCCCCGGAGGGGCGCCCACGGGCCGGTGCCGACCGCCACTTGAGTGGTGCGCACCGGCGACCGCGTGTCGCGACGCCGCTCTTGACTCGATCATGGAGTGTCATGAGCCTGGCAACCTGTTCGCCGCTGTGGCTAACCACCGCTAGGGGGGTTCATGAGACAGGGACAACCCGGACGACCCGCACGACACAGAGCGAGATCGATCCTCGCCGTCGGCACACTCCTGATCGGCGCGGCCGGCTTCGCACCCGTCGCCCGGGCGCAGCCGGCAGCGCCGGCCCCGGTCCCGGACTCGCAGGAAGTGAAGGTCTTCCGCGCCGAGGTGACCCAGCGACAGGTGCCGCTCCTGCTGGCCGCCGGTCAGGACGCCCATGAACTCGGCGAGCAGGTACCCGACCAGGGCACGGCCTCCGTCGAGCTCTACCTCACCGACCAGCAGGCCCGAAAGCTGGACGAACAGGGCGTCGACCTCACCGAACACACCCTCTCCTCGCGCGCCGCACAGCGCGTCGAGGCCGCCGCCGACGGAGTCTTCCGCCCGTACAGCGGCAGCGGTGGACTGAAAGAGGAGATCCTCCGCACCGCCCAGGAGAACCCCGGCCTGACCAAGGTCGTCTCCATCGGCAAGACCGTCAAAGGCCAGGACATCCTCGCGCTGAAGCTCACCAAGAACGCGAAGAAGACGGAGGACGGCTCCAGGCCGTCGGTCCTGTACGCCTCCAACCAGCACGCCCGCGAGTGGATCACCCCCGAGATGACCCGGCGACTGATGCACCATTACCTGGACAGCTACAAGACCGACCGGCGCGTCAAGAAGATCGTCGACTCCACCGAACTGTGGTTCCTGCTCTCGGCCAACCCCGACGGCTACGACTACACCTTCGAGAGCACCGACAACCGCCTGTGGCGCAAGAACCTGCGCGACGTCAACGGCGACGGCACCATCAGCACCGGTGACGGCGTCGATCTCAACCGCAACTTCGCCTACAAGTGGGGCTACGACGACGAGGGCTCGTCCCCCAACCCCACCAGCCAGACCTACCGCGGCGCCGGCCCGAACTCCGAGCCCGAGACCCAGGCCCTGGACGCCTTCGAGAAGCGGATCGGCTTCACGTACGGCATCAACTACCACTCCGCCGCCCAACTCCTCCTCTACGGCGTCGGCTGGCAGGTCGCCACCGACAGCCCCGACGACGTCCTCTACCGGGCCCTCGCCGGCACGCCCGGCAACTCCGCGATCCCCGGCTACCGGCCGCAGGTCTCCTCGGAGCTGTACACCACCAACGGCGAGGCGGACGGACACGCCGCCAACGTCAACGGCATGGCGATGTTCACCCCCGAGATGTCGACCTGTCAGTCGGTCTCGGACGCCGTCCCCGACGACGAGTGGAACGCGGGCGACTGCCAGTCGGTCTTCAACTTCCCGGACGACGAGACGCTGATCCAGCAGGAGTTCGAGAAGAACGTCCCCTTCGCGCTCTCCGTCGCCGAGACCGCCTCCCACCCCGACCGGCCGTCGTCGGCGGTCGGCCTGCGGGCCGCGGACTTCACGCCGAAGGCGTTCACCACCTCCTACTCCCGCGGCGCAGACCAGGAGGTCGCGGTCGTCGCCCGCAAATCGGTGCGCGACAAGGAGCTGAAGTACCGCGTCAACGGCGGCCGCGTCCACGACGCCGCGCTGCGCCCCTGGAAGGGCGGCGAGACCTACGGCGGCGAGGACAACCTCTACTTCGACGAGTACCGCGCCGAGGTGACGGACGGCGCACCGGGCGACGAGGTCGAGGTCTGGTTCACCGGCGAGAGCCGGCGGGGCAAGCGGGTCACCAGCGACCACTTCACCTACACGATCGCCGAACGGCCCCGCGCCGACGCCCTGGTCGTCGCCGAGGAGGGCGCCCGGACCGTCCAGGCACAGACCTACGTGGACGCGCTCAAGGCCAACGGCCACCGGGCCGCCGTATGGGATGTCGCGTCGCAGGGCCCGCCCGACGCGCTCGGAGTCCTCTCCCACTTCGACACCGTCGTCCACCACACCGGCGCCGCCACCCCCGGCAACGCCACCCAGCTCCAGCTGCGCGCCTTCCTCAACGAGGGAGGCAAGCTGATCGAGGCGGGCGAAGAGGCCGGCGGCAGCGTCGACCTCGGCGGCGGCAACCTGTCGGACGACTTCAGCCAGTACTACCTGGGCGCCTACACCCGCACCGCCACCTCCGGGGCCGGCGCCTTCACCGGCTCCGGCGCGCTCGACGGCACCGGCGGCCCGCTCGGCACCGCGCCCGGCAACCCGCTGGACAGGGCCGGCACCTACAGCGTGACCTCGGACCAGCTGCCGGCCGGGACCTACCCGCAGTTCGCGAGCGAGGGCGCGGGACAGTTCGCCGGGACGGCCAACCCGTACGGCCCCTACGCGGGCGACTGGATGGCCGCCGCCGTCCACACCGACGACGCCTACAAGCGCCTCACCCGCACCGTTGACCTCACCGGCACCACCGCCGCCCAGGCGCCCACGCTGCGCACACAGCTGCTGTGGGACACCGAGGAGGGCTACGACAACGTGCTGATCGAGGCCCGCACGGCGGGCGGCGACGACTGGACGACGCTCCCCGAGGCGGGCGGCGCCACCGGCACCGCCGTACCGGCGGACTGCTCGGCCGGCTACTACCTGGCCGAGCATCCCTGGCTGGAGCACTACCTGACCCTCACCGACGACGGCTGCGCCGCGACCGGCACCACCGGCTCCTGGAACGCCCTCACCGGCTCCTCCGGCGGCTGGCGGCAGGTCTCCTTCGACCTGAGCGCGTACGCCGGGAAGAGCGTCGAGGTGTCGATCGGCTACGTCACCGACCCCGGCACCGGCGGCCGAGGCGTGCTGGCCGACGAGGCGTCCCTGGTCGTGGACGGCACGGCGGCCGGGACCGAGGGCTTCGAGGAGTCGCTCGGCGTCTGGCGGGTACCCGGACCTCCCGAGGGCAGCCCGGCCGCGCCGCGGGACTGGACCCGTACCGGAACCCTGTTCCGGACCTACGGCGCCGTCACCACGGACGACACCGTGCTGCTCGGCTTCGGCCTGGAACACCTCACCTCGGCGGCCGATCGGACAGCGCTGCTCGGCACGGCACTGAGTGCCCTGGACGAGTGACGAACCGGTCGGCGAGGGGCTGACGCCTTGTCGCGAAATCAGGTGATCGGTCACCCGCTCACATGGCGTTCCGTGCCCGTACCGGCGGGTACGGGACGCCATGCCGTGGACGGCCCTCTCGATGTCACCCCGGAGCCGTCGGAGAGGTAGGGTCGGAGGCGGTCGGGGACATCCCATACAGCTCGTCGGCGTCGAGCCGCCGACGTACCAACGAGGAGATCGGTTCGTGACGATCCGCGTAGGCATCAACGGCTTTGGCCGCATCGGTCGTAACTACTTCCGCGCGCTGCTGGAGCAGGGTGCAGACATCGAGATCGTGGCTGTCAACGACCTGGGTGACACCGCGACCACCGCCCACCTGCTGAAGTACGACACCATCCTCGGGCGCCTCAAGGCCGAGGTGTCGCACACGGCGGACACCATCACCGTCGACGGCAAAACGATCAAGGTGCTGGCCGAGCGCAACCCCGCCGACATCCCGTGGGGCGAGCTGGGCGTCGACATCGTCATCGAGTCGACCGGCATCTTCACCAAGAAGGCCGACGCCGAGAAGCACATCGCCGGCGGCGCCAAGAAGGTCCTCATCTCGGCTCCGGCCAAGGACGAGGACATCACCATCGTGATGGGCGTCAACCAGGACAAGTACGACCCGGCGAACCACCACGTCATCTCCAACGCCTCCTGCACCACCAACTGTGTGGCGCCGATGGCCAAGGTCCTCGATGAGAACTTCGGCATCGTCAAGGGCCTGATGACGACGGTGCACGCGTACACGAACGACCAGCGCATCCTGGACTTCCCGCACAAGGACCTGCGCCGCGCCCGTGCCGCCGCCGAGAACATCATCCCGACCACCACCGGTGCCGCCAAGGCCACCGCCCTGGTCCTGCCGCAGCTCAAGGGCAAGCTGGACGGCATCGCCATGCGCGTCCCGGTCCCGACCGGCTCGGCCACCGACCTGGTCGTCACGCTCCAGCGCGAGGTCACCAAGGACGAGGTCAACGCCGCGTTCAAGAAGGCCGCCGACGACGGCGACCTCAAGGGCTACCTGACCTACACCGAGGACGAGATCGTCTCCTCGGACATCGTCAGCGACCCGTCGTCCTGCACCTTCGACGCCTCCCTGACCATGGTCCAGGAAGGCAACACGGTGAAGATCCTCGGCTGGTACGACAACGAGTGGGGCTACTCCAACCGCCTCGTCGACCTCACGGTCTTCGTCGGCAACCAGCTCTGACCCACTGAGCAGGCATTCTCGATGCGCCGGCAGGGCTCGGACGGTGTGCGCGCCGTCCGAGCCCTGACGCGCGTCCGGTACGACCCGCCCTCGTAGGATCACGAGCGATCACCAGCCCCAGGAGTTGCTGTATGAAGACGATCGACGAACTGCTCTCCGAAGGCGTCGCGGGCAAGCGCGTCTTCGTCCGCGCCGACCTGAACGTGCCGCTGGACGGCACCACCATCACCGACGACGGCCGCATCCGCGCCGTGCTGCCCACCGTCAAGGCCCTGGCCGAGGCGGGCGCGCGCGTGATCGTCGCCTCGCACCTGGGCCGCCCCAAGGGCGCCCCGGACCCCGCCTTCTCCCTCGCCCCCGCCGCCGCCCGCCTCGGTGAGCTGCTCGGCGCCGACGTGGCCTTCGCCGAGGACACCGTCGGCACCGCCGCCGAGGCCGTCGTCTCCGGGCTCGCCGACGGGCAGGTCGCGGTCATCGAGAACCTGCGCTTCAACGCCGGCGAGACCAGCAAGGACGACGCCGAGCGCGCCGCCTTCGCGGACAGGCTCGCGGGCCTCGCGGACGTGTACGTCGGCGACGGCTTCGGCGCCGTGCACCGCAAGCACGCCTCCGTCTTCGACCTGCCGAAGAGGCTCCCGCACTACGCCGGTCACCTCATCGCCACCGAGGTCGGCGTCCTGAAGAAGCTCACCGACGACGTCCAGCGCCCCTACGTCGTCGCGCTCGGCGGCGCCAAGGTCTCCGACAAGCTCGCCGTCATCGACCAGCTGCTCGGCAAGGCCGACCGGCTGCTCATCGGCGGCGGCATGGCGTACACCTTCCTCAAGGCCAAGGGGTACGAGGTCGGCATCTCCCTGCTCCAGGAGGACCAGATCCCGGCCGTCCAGGAGTACATCGAGCGCGCGGAGAAGAACGGCGTGGAGCTGGTGCTCCCCGTCGACGTACTGGTGTCGACCGAGTTCCCGGACCTGAAGACCAAGGCCCCGGCCAACCCCTCCACCGTCGCCGCGGACGCCATCCCCGCCGACCAGGAGGGCCTGGACATCGGCCCCGAGACCCGCAAGCTGTACGCCTCGAAGCTCGCCGACGCGGCCACCGTCTTCTGGAACGGTCCCATGGGCGTCTTCGAGCACCCCGACTACGCCGAGGGCACCAAGGCGGTCGCCCAGGCCCTCGTCGAGGCCCCGGGCTTCTCCGTGGTCGGCGGCGGCGACTCCGCCGCGGCCGTCCGCACGCTCGGCTTCGACGAAAAGGCATTCGGACACATCTCGACCGGCGGCGGCGCCTCCCTCGAATACCTCGAGGGCAAGACGCTCCCCGGTCTCGCCGCACTGGAGGACTGACCCCGTATGACCACTCGCACGCCGCTGATGGCGGGCAACTGGAAGATGAACCTCAACCACCTGGAGGCCATCGCCCACGTCCAGAAGCTCGCCTTCGCCCTCGCGGACAAGGACTACGAGGCCGTCGAGGTCGCCGTCCTGCCGCCCTTCACCGACCTGCGCTCGGTGCAGACCCTGGTCGACGGGGACAAGCTCAAGATCAAGTACGGCGCCCAGGACATCTCGGCGCACGACGGCGGTGCCTACACCGGCGAGATCTCCGGCCCGATGCTCGCCAAGCTGAAGTGCACCTACGTCGCGATCGGCCACAGCGAGCGGCGGCAGTACCACGCCGAGACCGACGAGCAGGTGAACGCCAAGGTCAAGGCCGCCTACAAGCACGGCCTGACCCCGATCCTGTGCGTCGGCGAGGAGCTGGAGGTCCGCGACGCGGGCAACCACGTCGCCCACACCCTCGCCCAGGTCGAGGGCGGACTCAAGGACCTCCCGGCCGAGCAGGCCGAGACGGTCGTGATCGCCTACGAGCCCGTGTGGGCGATCGGCACCGGCAAGGTCTGCGGCGCCGAGGACGCGCAGGAGGTCTGCGCGGCGATCCGCGGCAAGCTCGCCGAGCTGTACTCCCAGGAGCTGGCCGACCAGGTCCGCATCCAGTACGGCGGCTCGGTCAAGTCGGGCAACGTCGCCGAGATCATGGCGCAGGCCGACATCGACGGCGCCCTGGTCGGCGGGGCCTCGCTGGACGCCGACGAGTTCGTCAAGATCGTCCGCTTCCGCGACCAGTGAGTTCCTGGTAGGCGGGATCCGTCGTACCCTTGCGGGGGCACAGCCCGGTGGCTGTGCCCCTGTCGTCCATCCGAATCCGAGGAAGTTGGTCCAGCCGTGGTTTTGGGGTTCTCGATCGCCCTGATCGTCTTCAGCCTGCTGCTGATGCTGCTGGTGCTGATGCACAAGGGGAAGGGCGGCGGCCTCTCCGACATGTTCGGTGGCGGCATGCAGTCGTCCGTCGGCGGCTCCTCGGTCGCCGAGCGCAACCTCGACCGGATCACCGTGGTGGTCGGTCTGCTCTGGTTCGCGTGCATCATCGTCCTCGCCCTCCTGATGAAGGCGAACACCTGACCAGGACGCACCCGCGGCACACACTTCGCAGTTCTTCACGTAACGCCCCATGTTCGGTACGCGCTCCTGAGCGCGGCCTATCATGGGGCGTGCGTCTTGCTGGGCTTGCGTCTTGGTGTGGGGCCGGTAACTCCCATCACTGGACGCGCGTTGGGCCTTACGTAGACTGAGGCGCTCGCAGCGAAGCGAAACGCCGACTCGCTTTGCGGCACCATCACGCAGGGAGTTACGACCGTGGCAAGTGGCAACGCGATCCGGGGAAGCCGGGTCGGAGCGGGGCCGATGGGCGAGGCCGAGCGCGGCGAGTCCGCGCCGCGTCTGCGCATCTCCTTCTGGTGCTCCAACGGGCACGAGACACAGCCGAGCTTCGCCAGCGACGCGCAGGTGCCCGACACGTGGGACTGCCCCCGCTGCGGCTTCCCCGCCGGACAGGACCGGGACAACCCGCCGGACCCACCGCGCACCGAGCCCTACAAGACCCACCTGGCGTACGTGCGCGAACGCCGCAGCGACGCCGACGGCGAGGCGATCCTCGCCGAGGCGCTCGCCAAACTGCGGGGCGAGATCTAGGAGTCGACACCGGCCGGGTACCCACGAGGTGCCCGGCCGGATCCGTTCCGCGCCTCGGCCCGGACGCCGCTCGCGGTCCGTTGTCAGTGGTGCCGTCTACGGTTTGTGCATCGGACGAATCGTGGGGGGACGGGCATGGCGACGGTCGAGGCGGCGGGCGAGCGCGCGCCCGCGTGGCGCGGGGGGTTCGGGCGGCTGTGGAGCGCCGCGGTGCTCTCCTCCTTCGGCGACGCGCTGCGCACGGCCGCGCTGCCCCTGCTGGCCGTGTCGCTGACCGACGACCCTCTGCTCATCGCGTCGGTCACCGCCTGCGGCTATCTGCCCTGGCTCGTCTTCGGGTTGCTCGGCGGCGCGGTCGCCGACCGGGTGGACCAGCGACGCGCCATGTGGGCTGTCGACGCGGTACGCGGTCTGGCGGTCGCGGGCTTCGCGGTGGCCGTGGGCCTCGGCCACGGCTCCATCGCGCTGCTCATCGCCCTGGCCTTCGCCCTGACCACGCTCCAGACCCTCTTCGACAACGCGGCCACGGCCCTGCTGCCCACCCTGGTGGGCCCCGACCAACTGGGCAGCGCCAACGCCCGCCTGCTGACCGGCCAGCGCATCGCCGGCGGACTGCTGGGGGGGCCGGTCGTCGCGCTGCTGCTCACGGCGGGTGTCGCCGTGCCCTTCGCGGTCGACGCCGCCACCTTCCTGGCCGCCGCGGCGCTGGTGGCCTCGCTGCGGCCGGCCGGGCCCCGGCAGCGGGAGCCCGGAGCGGCCGGCAGCACCCTGCGCCGGGAGATCGCCGAGGGGCTGCGCGCCCTCTCCCGGGACCGGCTGCTGCGCGGGCTGTGCGCCGCCACCGCCCTGTGCAACATCGGCATGGGCGCCCTCATAGCGACCCTCGTCCTCCTGGTCACGGGCTGGCTCGACGCGGGCACGACCGGGTACGCGGCGGTGATCACCGCGTACACCGTCGGCTCGCTGGCCGGGGGAGCGGTCCATCGCCGTCTGGTCACCCGTACGGGGTACGCGCGCGGGATGCTCCTCGCCGGGACCGTGCAGACCGGGGCGCTCATCGTGATGGGCTCGGTGCGCAGCCTGCCCGTGCTGGCGGCGGCGCTGGCCGTGTTCGGATTCATGGGCATGGTGTGGAACGTCAGTTCACAGACGCTGATGCAGCGACGCAGCCCCGCCGAAATGCTGGGCCGGGTCAGCTCGGCCTTCCGGACCCTGGGCGTGGCCGGGGCGCCGGCGGGCGCGCTCCTGGGCGGAGCCGTCGCCGCCGCCTGGGGCGCGAACACCCCGGCGCTGCTCGCCGCCGCCTGCTTCGTCCTGTCCGTCGCCGCGCTGATACCCGGGCTCCATGCCGACGACAGGTCAGGTCAACCCCTGATCAATTAGGTTGGGACCGGCAGCGGGGCAAGACGAGGCAGGGACACGCGGCAGGGATACGCCGCAGGGACTGGCAGGAAAGAAGGCGGAAGTCCGAAATGAACGCAGACGGCCGTACCAGGCTCAACCAGACACCCGAATGGACCGCACTGGCCAAGCACCGCGAGGAGCTGGGCGAGACGCACCTGCGGGAGCTGTTCGCCACAGACCCCGGACGCGGCACCGGGTACACCCTCCGGGTGGGCGATCTGCACGTCGACTACTCCAAGCACCTGATCACCGACGAGACGCTGCGGCTGCTGCGGGAGCTGGCCGCCGCCACCGATGTCTTCGGCCTCCGGGACGCCATGTTCCGCGGTGAGAAGATCAACGTCACCGAGGACCGCGCGGTGCTGCACACCGCGCTGCGCGCCCCCGCGGACGCCACGGTCCAGGTCGACGGGGAGAACGTCGTCCCCGGTGTGCACGCGGTGCTGGACAAGATGGCCGGCTTCGCCGACCGGGTGCGGTCCGGCGAGTGGACCGGCCACACCGGCAGGCGCATCCGCAACGTGGTCAACGTCGG